>JAFUVC010000034.1 GCA_017483785.1 Prevotella sp. | reverse complement strand
GCGACACGTAGGCACCTGCCGTGGGGAAGAAATTGGCATTTTCGAGGCCGAGTTGCTTGCGCACGAGGCTCAGAATGGTGCTGTTGAGCAGTTTGTATTCGAGCGCGAGCCCAATCGACGGACGCTTGCCCCGACTGAGGTATTCGATGTTGTGCTTTCGACCGACGGCCAGCGCGTGGCGGAAAAGTTTCTGCTTCGCAGCCGACGATTTCTCGATTTTCTCCTTCACGCCCTGATAGACTTTCTCCCAGAATCGCGGCACTGACGACATGCACGTTGGGTGCGTCTCGCGCATCGACTGCTGAATTTCCTTGGGATAGGTGTTCAGAATGAGTTGCGCGCCCACCGTGAGGCACAGGTACGACCATCCGCGCTCGAAAATGTGGGCCAGGGGCAGGAACGTCATCACGCGGTCTTTCTCGCTCACGGGCACGCACTCGCCGTTGGCCGTCATGGCGGCGTAGTACTGGCTGTAGGTGAGCACGACGCCCTTCGAGTCGCCCGTCGTTCCGCTGGTGTAGATGATGTTGCAGATGTCGTCCATCGAGGCCTCGCTCCAGAGTTGCTCCACTTGCGACTGTCGCGGCAGGTTCTCGCCGAGTTTGATGAAATCCTCGAAATAGAGGGCGTTCGAGTCGTGGTCGGAGATGCGCACGCTGTGGTCGAAGATGATGATGCGCTCAAGCGTGGGACAGACGGCGAAAATGCGGTGCGCCTTGTCGTATTGCTCCTGCTCGCCGACGAAAAGGAAGCGCACGCCGGCATCCTGCACGACGTACTGAATCTGCTGCTCGCTCGACGTGGCGTAGATCGGGATGGAAACCACGCGCACGCCATACGCGCCGAAGTCGGTGTAGAGATACTGGATGCAGTTCTGTGCGAAAATGGCGATTTTCTCCTGCGGCTGCAACCCGAGGTTGAGCATCGCGTTGGAAACCTGCTTTACGCGCAGTGAGAACTGGTTCCACGAGACGGCTTTCCATTCCGTGGAGCCGAACATGCGAAAGTTGAGCACGGGCTTTGCGCCGTACTTCTTGGCTTGTTCGTGGACGAGGGTCGAGAGATGGCAATTGTTCTGCATAAGAATGTGATTCTTTACGTTTTCCAACGCAAAGTTAAACAAAATTAACCGCAGAACAAAATAATTTCAGTTATTTTTATGCAGAAACCGCATTTTCTCGTGTTTTTTTTCGGCTTCAATCCGACTTCATGGCTCGCAGAGCAGTTTGCAAACCTGATTTTGGAAGGCCTTGCCGTCGCTGGTTTTCAGAATGCCCTGATTGATGATGGCGAAGGCCAGGCGATGGCCGTCGGGGGCGGTGGCGTAGCCTGCCAGCGAACTGATTCCGCTGACGGTGCCCGTCTTGGCGCGCACGTTGCGGTAGGCCGCCGACGTTTTCATGCGGTCTTTCAGCGTTCCATCGATGCCGGCGATGGGCAGCGACGGCTCCAGATGGACCAGGATGCGCTCGTTGCGCCATGCGTAGCGGAGGAAGGCCGTCAGGAGTTCGGGCGACACATAGTTGTATAGCGAAAGGCCGGAGCCGTCGGCCACGGTGTATTGGGCGGTGTCGAAGCCCATTTTCTGAATCATCTGCCTGACGGCTGCGCAGGCGTTTTTCCGCGTGGCGGGGCGACTCGTGGCCAGCGCGGCGTGGTAGAACATGGTTTCGGCATAGAGATTGTCGCTCTGCTTCATCATTCGCGTCAGAATCTGGTCGATGGAGTGCTGGATTTTGACGGGTGAGGGGTGTTGAATGTTGAATGTTGAGGGTTGAATGTTGAATGTTGAATGTTGGGTGTTGAGGGTTGGATTTTCAAGGAAAACGACGCCCACGTCGGTGAGTTCCTTGGTCAGTCGGGCCACGAAATTGTTTTTCCGGTTCACGAGCAGGGCCGACAGGCAGGGGTTGTCGTCGTCCCAGCACCAGCCTTCGCCGAGCAGCAGGGTGTCTTTCATCGACTTGTCGGCCACGATGCTTCCGCAGATGGTGTCGATGCCGATTTCGCGGATGCGATCGACGAAACAGCGCAAATCGCCGCTGTCGAAGGCCGGGTCCATGCCGCCCACGCAGACGATGTCGCCGAGGAACTTGCGCCCGACGAGTTCGCCGCGATAGCGGAGTTCGGTGGTGAGGGCGTAGTTGCCGCCACAGAGGTCGAGCGCGGTGATGGCCGTGAGCAGTTTCATCGTGGAGGCCGGGCGCATCCGCTGGCGGTGGTTATAGGCGTAGAGGGCGGAGTCGGCCGTCAAGTCCCAGACCATCAGCCCAAGTTGCGTGGTTTCGAGCAGCGGACTGTTGGCGATGAGGGAGTCGAGTTTCATCGGCAGGCTTCGCGGCGTCGAAAGCGTCGAGTCGCCTGTCAATTGTAAATTGTCAATTGTCAATTGTAAATTGCCTTGTGCGTGCGAAATCGTTACAGACAGCAGGCAAAAAACGAGGTTTATAGCGTATTTTTTCATTCGTAATGTGGTGTTTTATCGCGTCAGTGAAAGTTTCACGGAGAGGCCGAAGTCCTGCGTGGTGGTGGGATAACTGCTCGACGAGAGCAGCGGCGTGTTGGTCTGGCGGTCGAAGTAGAAACTCATGGTGAGGAGTTTCGAGAGCGTGTAGTCGGCCATGAACGAGAGTTTGAACGCCTTGTTTCCGCTGCTGGCCGAGGAGGTGAGCGAAGCGATGTCGCGCGTGATGTTGGCCTGCCTGCGGTAACTCACGTCGAGTCGCAGGTTCAGCGCGTGGTTGGCGGAGGTTTTGGCCTTCGACGTCGTGGCATTGTTCTCAGTGTCGTTTTTACCCTTCTTCGAGCCTTTTACGGCACGGTGGTTCCGGCCTCCGAACAGCCTGAAATCGTTGATTTTATAGCCCCACTTGACCGCCCAGTCGTTCGACGTGGCCTCGTTGAGTTGCACACTCGTCATCGAGAGGCTCAAGACGCGCGTGGAGCGGTATTCCACGCCGATGGTCATGTTGTTTTGAAGCGTGACGTCGATGCCGAGCAGCGGCGAGAACGACTCGTTGATGCTCACCGTGGAGACGTTGAACATCGACGACGGAATGGGCATGTTGGTCGTGGCGTTGGTGACGAATCCGAGCGACCCGAAACCGCTGTTCTGCGCCATCGGGCTCAGGTTCATCACTTCCATGAAGGTGCTGTAGGAACTGTAGGAGCCGACAGCGTAGATGCTCTTGTAGGCGTGGCTGATGTTGACACTCTTGAAATTGTCGCGGAACCACGGCAGTTTGCCCAGTCCGCTGTAGCGGATGCTCCAGTTGGGCAGCAGGCGCGAGAGTGCCGGGAAAATGCCGAGGCGTTTGCCGCCCATGCTTGTGTAGGAGGCGAGGAAGGCCGGCACCATCACGTCGGCGCTGTATTTATCGACGGTTCCGTTGGCGGGGTCGAAGGTTTTTCCTGCGAGTGCGGTGCCTTCGGGATAGACTGCGCCCTCGTATTGCGCCTCAACGCGGTCGCGGAAGCCGTCGAGCGAGGCCACAAACTTCTCGAAAGTCTTGTTTTTATAGCCGTTGTTGGCGTTGCCCGTGCCGCTGAATGCGCTTCCGATGGAGATGGTGGTCATGGTGAAGGTGCCGCTCTGCGTGGTCGGATTTCCCACGTACATATATTGAATGCTCTTCGCGGTGGTCTGCGCACGCGAGGCCGTCAGGTCAATCTTGAAGTTTTTCACGGGCTCGAGCGTGGCACGAATCTGCAAATCCTCGGTCAGGTTGGTCGTGGCGGGTGTTGCTACGCTTTCGCTCATGAGCAGCCAGTTGTTTTCGCGGGCTTTTTCGAGGTAGGAGTCGCCCGAGAAGCCGAAGGCGAAATCCAGGCCCGGCGCCATGATGCCGGAGTTTCGCGTCTGTCCGAAGGCTTTTCCGACGGTGGGCATGAAGCCCGGGAGCGTCATTGCGTACTGGTTGCGATACGACACGCTGACGTTGCGCACCATCATCAGGAAGCGCGCCACGCTCTGCGTTGTCTTGTACCAGCCTTTTTCGTCGAGCGGTTCCTTGGGCATGAGCGTGAGTTTGACTTTTGTCGGCGACGAGGGCTGCAAATGCTGCGTCACGAGCGGTTCGAAGAGGCTATCGGGCATTTCGGGATGCAGCGAGCGCAGCGAGTCGCGAATGGCTTTCTGCTGGGCCAATTCCTCGGCTTTCATCTGCTTTTTCATGGCTTTCGGCATCCAGACTTTGATGGAATTGTCGTCGATTTTCTTGAATTTCAGCGGATAGGCCTTGCCGTTCTCGGTCTTGGCGGTCAGGCGGAAGCGCTTGGTTTTCTTGCCGTGCTGCACCGAGATGACGGAGTCTGGAATGAGCGCGATTTCCTTCTCGAACGACTTGGAATTCTTGGGCAGTGCCTTTTTCTGCTGCTCGTTGGGGTCGTAGTCCTGTGCCTCGCTGAACGCCGCTCCCGACTCTCGGGCTTTTTGCTCCTCGGCCTGCTTCTTCCGGGCGTCGTCGCGGGCTTTCTGCTTCTCGCGCTTCTCCTTGTCGAGTTGCGCTTTCGACTTTTCCTTGTTGAATCGCTCGTTGGTCTTCTTCAGGAAAGGCACTTGGTTGTAGAGTTTCTCGAGGTTGAACGTGCCGTTCACGTTCAGCGCACGGCTGTTTGAAATCGTGTTTCCGAGCGACGTGCCGTCTTCGAGGTCGGTTCCGCGCACCCAACTGTAGGTGGCGTTGTAGGAAACGTCGGCGTTCACCCAGTCGAAGATGGGAATGAGGTTGAGCGGCACCTGATAGCTGGCCTGGAACGACTGGTTGTAGTCGAGCGGCGTGCCGAGGTGGCGGAGCGACGTCTTGACGGAGTCTTTCCACGCCTCGTAGCGGTCGGGATAGAGGTCTTTGTTCACGGGCGTGTAGGGTTCCTCGATTTCGGCATGGGTGGCGCTCTGGAAGTTCATGTGGAGGTTCTTGGTGAGGTCCCAGCGGATGGAGAAGTCGCGGTTCCAGAGGAACTGCTCGCTGAAACTCAGCGGCAGTTGCGAGCCGCCGAGGTCTTCCATGTCGCGCTCCTGAAGTTCGTAGTAGTTGCGCAGGATTTCGGTGTTGAAGGCCACGCTCTGCGGCAGCCAGTTCAGGCCGAATCGCTTGAAAATCTCCAAATATCGCGACTTCGACTTGATTTTCTTGAACGGCTCAAGCGTCTTATAGACGGGCGTCCACGCGTAGTTCAGGCCACCGCGCCAGTTGTGCTCGTTTTCGTAGATGGTGGTCTCGCCCGAGGTGTGGCGATAGGAGTGGCTGTAGTTGAACGAGAAGTTGGCGGGGTCGATGGGCGTCGGATGGCGCTTGTTCTGGATGCCCACGCGCACGTTCGACAGCGAGAAATTGGTGTTGGTGGTGCGCGTGATAGCGATGGACTCGATGCTGTCGCGCTCGTGCTTGTCGGCGGTGGCCTCGAGGGCGTCGTCGAGTCGCATATCGGTGTCGAGCGGATTATATTTCGGCTTGGTTTCCTCTTTCGTGACGGAGTAGTAGAGCGGAATGCTCACTTTCGCCTTGTCGGGGAAGAATTTTCCGAGTTCAAACGACGTGGTGACGCTGTAGGTCTTGTAGTCGTCCTTCGAGCGCATGGCCACGCCGTCTTCCAGTCCGCCGAAGCCCTCGGAGGTGTAGCGACCCTGCACGTTGACGGTGCCGAGGTCGGAAAGTTGCATGTTCAGGTTGCCCTGCGCGGCCCATCCGCCTTCGTTGTTGTATTCCTTCAGGCGCAGTTCGTTGATCCATATCTCGCCCGACTTCGGCGTTCCGCTGAGGTTGCGCACGCCGATAATCATGGTTTTCACCTCGCCCAGCGTGGGATTTCCCATGATGCTGATTTTGTTTTGCGGACGGTCGGCGTCGTATTCGGTATAGACGCGGTTGTAGGTGGCCGTGCCCTCCGATTTTGCGCGATTTCTGGCCTTTTTGAGGGCCGTGAACACGTTGAGGGGCACGTCGAGCATGTTTTCCTCGGGCCACACGGCGCGACAGTCGTTGGCCGAATACTTGTCGTAGTGGCCGGCTGCCGTGAGCGACAGGGGAATCTCGTATTCGTAGTAGTTCGACTTGTAGTCGCTTCCGAAGCGCACGAACACGGCCAGTTGGTTGTCGGCGAGCGACGTGGTGTTCTGCTCGAAGGCGTTGGCGTGGACGAACATCTGGATGCGCTTGTACTGGCGCAGGTCGAGCGTGGTGTTCCTGTAAACGGCCTTCGACTCGCCGTTGCCGAGGTTGGTGACGGTCATGGCCAGGGCCTGCTCGTTGCTCTCGACGAGTTGCGGCTGCGAGGGGTCGGTGTCGCGGCGGATTCCCGGCGGCAGCACGTAGTTGACGGGCGTCTTGTCGTTGTTTTCCTCGATGTTGACGGCGCTGACGGTCATTTTTCCGCCCTGCGAGGCCGCGTTGTCGAGGTTTTGCTCATAGACGCGCCATTCGTCACGCACGAGCGAGAGCGTTCCGAAGCGCATCACGACGGGGCGCTGGAAGTCCGTGAGGAACATTCGCATGAAGCGGATGCTGGTGAAGTCGTTGATGTTCTGTTTCTTTTCGTATTCCGAAAGCGGAATGCGGAACTGATACCACGCGATGCGGCCGTCTTCGCCGTTGCGCAGCGTTCTGGTGTATTCGCGCTTATCGACGATGTAGTTCTGGCCCACGACGAGGTCTTCCGGACGGATGGAGACCTTGTACTGGAAGTATTTCTCGTATTCGTTGAGTGTGTAGTCCTGGTTGATGTCCTCCACGTCGGGCGTGGTCTTGTAACTGGTGTCGTAGCCCTCGGTGCGCGAGTCGTTGTCGGGCGAGTTGCCCTGCGGATTGTTGATGTACTTGTAGCGGCGGATGATGTCGGCGCGAATCTCGTCGTAGTCGGAGCCCCGGAAATAGTGGTAGTTGTCGTTGGCAGGGTCGTTCATGATGCTGTCGAAGACGGCCGGCGAGACTTTTCCCTGAATTTCGCGGAGGAAGTCCTGATAGGTCTCAAAAGTGCGCTCCTCGGCGTCGGTCAGGCCGTTCAGGCCGACGTCTTGCAGGGCGCGGCTGCCGCTGGTCGTGGCGAAGGCGTAGGTGACGGTGGGCTGCGTGGGAATCTTGCCCCACTGCGTGAAGGTGAAGGCGTTGGAGCCATCGACGGGCATTCCGCTCTCGTAGAATTTCTTGCCGTCGCGCAGCACGTCTTCGCTCACCTCGCCGAGGTTGATGTAGAAGTCGCCGCCGTATTCATGGGCATCGGGCTGGCCGTTGGTGTAGAGGAAGGGGTCCATCAGCCAGAATTCGATGTATTCGATGTTGGCGGCCTCGAAATCGGTGGTTTCGAGTTTGCGCATCATGCCGCCCCAGTGCTGGCGCGGGTTGTTGAGCGTTCCGTCGTAGTTCAGGTCGGGGTTGAAGTTGTAGGGGCCGCGCTCGTTGGGGTAATAGGAGATGTTGAGGATGGGCAGCGTGGCCGTTGCGCCGCTGTAGTTGCTCTGGTCGCGGTTGGGGAAGAGTTCGTTGGTGTAGATTTCTCGGATGTAGAGGTTCGAGAGTTGGTCGAGGTCGCTCTTGATGTGGCCGGGCGTGAGGCTCGACGAGCGTCGCGTGAAGAGCGGGTCGATGGTGTACCAGGCCATCTGCGAGCGGTTGAAGCCGCTGGTGAGGCCCGTTTTGTCGTTGCTTTCGCGGAACATCGACGGCACGCTCGACAGCACCCACGAGGTGGGCGTGGAAACGTCGATGACCGACTTCGTGTTCTCGAAATCGTCGATGTAGGAGGCGTTGTCCTGCGTTCCGCTGCTTTGTCCGGCAATGAGTTGGGCGAACTCGCCCGAGAACGAGATTTGCGACGGCTGCGTCAAGCGGAGGAAGGGGATTTTGTCGAGCAGGTTGGTCAGCCACTGGCTCTCTTTCTTCCAGTTCAGGTTCACGCCCCAGATGGTGTTTTTCAGCGGCTCCGAGCCCATCGTCACCTTCGTCGTCAGGGCCTGCTCCGAGAGGTGCTGGAGCGTTCCGCTTATCTGGAAATTCTTCGAGAAATCGTAGGCCCAGTTCACGCCGAACATCGTCTTGCGCATCTGGCCGTAGTCGGTGTTGCTTTCGAGCGACACGTTCACGGGCGTTCCTGCGTCGAGAATGCTCTGGTTGAGGATGGTCACCTCGCCCGCGCTGTAGTTCACCGTATAGTCGCTGCCTTCGGTCAGTTTCACGCCGCCGGCCGTCACCACGACCGACCCCTGCGGCACGTATCCCGCGCCCAGCGAGATCACGTTGGCCGCCGAGACACGTAACTGTCCGGTCAGGATGAATTGGGTCTTCTCGGCAATCTGCTTGGCCACGGTCTTCGTCGAGTCGTAGAGTTCGGTGAAGGCGTAGCGCGAGGCTTTTTCCGCGCCGACACCCTTGGAAATCAGGTAGTTATAGAGGTATTTGCCAAACGGCTCGGCTGCGGGGAAGAAGACGCGGCCGTTCTGCACGGTGTAGCCCTCCACGAAGTCGAAACGCCCGTTGGGATGGGCTTTCATGTTGTTGTCGAGCCGGTCGGCTCCGAGTGCCTTGATGAGCATCTCGTTTTTCACCTGCGGCTCGGGAATGTAGGTCAGATAGACGCCGGCGGTGTCGCTCTGGAACTTCACGTCCAGCCGGAAGCGGTCTTTTTCCAGCGACGAGGCCAGTGAATAGACGTTTTTCATCATCAGCCCCCAGTTGGCCTGCGAGGGGTTGTTCGACGTGTTTTTCAGCGTTTTCACGAAGAGTGCCTGCTGCGCATCGGTGATGTCCGACGCAAATTCGCCCACCTGATAGGTCTGGCCGCCATAGGTGTATTCAAACGCCACGGCCAGCACTTGGTCGGTTTGCAGCGTCAGGTTCAGCGAGATGTAGCCCAGCGCCGTGTTCACGGTGTATTCCGACGGGCCCAGCAGTCGGGCGTTTTGCAGTTTCTCGTAGTCCGCGCCGCCGATAAAACCGCCGATTCCGTCGAGCACGGTCGAGGTCTGGTCGATGTCTCGCGCAGCGGCATACTGGTTCACCATGGCCTGATATTCCGAGTTCGAGCCGTTCGACGGAATCAGCAAGCCCGTGGCCTGCCAGATTTTCTGGTTGATTTTCTCGGCGTCGCCCTCGCCCAAGTCGGTCAGGGCCACGATGTTGCGCGTGTTGTTGGTGGTTCCCGTCTTGTTCGTCACCCAGACCTCCACGCGGTTGATTTTCACGCCCGTCATCAGGTTCGGCAGGGTTTTCATGGCCTCGTCGTAGTTCTCGCGGAAAAATTGCGAGAGGAAGAAGTGGCGGTTTTCCTCGTAGTCGGCCACGTTCATTTCAAAGGGCGTCAGTTGCACGCCGCCCTTCGACGAGACGCTCTTCGAGGTCGATTTCTTCTGCGAGACCACCGTCTGGAGCGACAGTTTGCCGAATTGCCAGTCGCTGCGGAGTCCGAACAGGCTCGTGGCACCGCGCACAAGGCTCGAATTCGACGGGAACGAGACGTAGCCGCCCTCCACGAGTTTGATTATCTCGTCTTCCTTTCCGTCGTACTTCAGTTTCATGCTCTGCGTGTCGAAGTTGAAGGTGGCTTCCGAGTTGTAGTTCAGGTTCAGGTTCACCTTGTCGCCCACGCTTCCCTTCACGTTCAGGTCGATTTTCTCGTCGAAGTCCATCGTCGTGGTCTTCCTGTTTCTGACGGGCAGCGACGGGTTGTCGATGCTCTTCATCGTCACGCCGAACTTCAACTCGGCCGTTCCTCGCGTTTGCACGCGAACGCCGCCCGGACCGAAGATTTTCTCCGCCGGACCGAGGTCGAAGTGCATGTCCGTGAAGTCGAATTTCTCCTTGCCTTTCGTCTGGTAGATTTCGTCGTTTTTCGAGCGGAAGAACTTGCGAAGTTGCTGTTTTGTGCTCCAGTTCAGGTATTCCGCCGGCGTCATCATGATGGGCGCGGCAATCCACTGGTTGCCGATTTTCGAGCCGATGACGTAGCGGTCAATCGTGTCGTTGTACTCCACCTGCTGCTTCATGTTCTCGGGCCGTTTCAGGTCGGCCGGATTCTGCCCGAGGTCGTCGTAGGTGATGGGCGTGGTGCGCTGAATTTTCCAGCGCGTGTTGAGCAGCGAGTCGGGAATCACTTCGTCGTCGTCAATGACGGGCTGCTCGGCGATTTTCATCGGTTTTTCGCCGTTTTTCGGGTCGTTTCCAGAAGTTTTCGAGCCCTGATTGGCATTCGTCTGGGCAAAAGCGTGGCTGCCGACCAAAATCAACATGGCCAGCACCCAAAAAACTCTTTTCTTTTGCCTCTTCACCATAAAAACTATCGTCTGAACTCCTGTAACTCCTGAACTCCTGAACTCCTAAACTCCTAAATCACTTAATCAACTTCAACGCCAGTTTAATCACCTGCTCCACGGGCAGTTCGGGCTGCTCGGTGAGAATCTGCGAAACCACCTTCGCACTCGGTGCGGGCGGAAATCCGAGCATCGAAAGCGCCTGAACGGCCTCGTCGCGCACAGGACTGTGCACGGCAATGGCAGCCGACGTGCCTCCGGCATGGAGTTCTTCGGCCACGCCGCTCGAAATCACCTTGTCGCGCAGGTCCACGATGATGCGCTGGGCCGTCTTCAGCCCGATTCCCTTCACGCTTTTCAGCACGCGCTCGTCGCCGTTGGCAATCACGTTGCACAGTTCTTTCGGCGACAGGCTCGAGAGAATCATCCGCGCCGTGTTCGCCCCCACGCCCGAAACGGTGATGAGCAGCCGATAAAGTTCGCGCTCCTGCTTCGTCGAGAAGCCGTAGAGCGTGTACGAATCGTCGCGTCCGCCCGTCACGATGGCCTCGTGGACGTAGAGTTTCGCATCTTTTTTGCCTTGAACGGCACTGTAAGTATTGAGCGAAATTTGCAGCGCATACCCCACCCCCGCTGCTTCAATCACAGCCAGCGCAGGCGTCAACTCCGCGAGTTCGCCTTTGATATATTCTATCATAACAACAAAAATTTGGCCGCTATCGATGGGCGGCAGTTCGTATATATACGTTACAATAACGGCAACGACTGCTGTTTTATTGCATTCGGGGGCGAAACTTTTCCAATTAAGGGCTGGAAAATCACAAAAAAATCCCCCTCATCCTTTCGGGAGAGGGGGATAAGGGGGTAAGGCTTTCTTTAGAAATTGATACCCAAGTTGGCAAACAGGGCATTCGAGCGAGCCGACAGGTCGAGCATGTCGTTCGGGCCGTTCTTGCCGATGTTCGACACACCGAACTGGTAGCCCAGTTCAAAATAAACCTTGTTGAACTCCAGGCCGCAACCGAGTTTGAAGCCCATGTTGAAACGGTTCAGACCGCCCGTCTTGGCCTTTTTCTCGTCGAAAGTTCCGACTTTTTCAATCTCGGAAGTCTCCACGCCGCCTTCAACCTTGTATTGCTTCGTCTTACCGGCGATGGCCTGTGCGAAATAGGGGCCGAAGAAAGGCAGAATGGCAATGTCGTTGCTGGCCTTGATGCCGTATTTAATCAGGATGGGAATCTCGAGGTTCGTGTAGTTCACCTGATATTTGCCGTCCTTACCGCCGCGCTCCGTGTAGTACAGACCGCTCTCAAGGAACAGCGGAGTGGTGTGGGAAACGCGGATACCGATGACACCGGCCAGCGTCATGCCAACCTTCATGCCGAGGTCGGTCTTGTATTCGTAGCCATTCTTCATCTCGGTGCTACCGCTGAGGCTTGCACCCGTGATACCGATGCGGATACCGTAGTAAACATTCTCTTCTTCGAGCGAGAAACCGCCGCTGCTAAACTGGGCAAACGAGGGCACTGCGAGCACCATTGCTGCCACTAATGCGAAAATTTTCTTCATAATCTTTTTTTATTGGTTTTGTTGTTAAAAAATCATTATTTTAGAGTCCTCTGGGGGACTTTTTGAAATAGTCGTTGTAGATTTTGATGCTGAAAACGATGCAACTGCACGTCGTCGTCACCAGATTCGTCAGGAAGAGCGCCCACAACACGTCTGGCTTGTGGAGAATGCCCTGCAACATGAAACAAAAGCCTCCGACGGCCATCATCAGAAACGTGGGAAGCGCAATTCCGTCGGTGTTGCGCGTCCGAATCGTCTCAACGGCCTGCGGCAGATAGCCCAGAATCATGCCGATGCTGGCACACCAGCCACATATTTCATATATCAGTCCTTGTTCCATCTATTTTTCACTCTATTTCACGCGACATTTCGCGATAACCGCTGCAAAGGTAGGTATTTTTTTCCAAATATGCCCTTCGCACCACAAAAAAAATGCAAAAAATTTGCACAATCGACAAAAACATTGTAATTTTGCAGCCGCAACCCGAAAAAAGGTATGCGCTTGTGGCGGAATTGGCAGACGCGCCAGACTTAGGATCTGGTGTCTTACGACGTGAAGGTTCGAGTCCTTTCAGGCGCACAAGCACCGCGAAAAAGTCGGCATAGCTCAGCTGGTTAGAGTATCACCTTGACATGGTGGGGGTCCTTGGTTCGAGTCCAAGTGTCGACACACAAATCCCGCTTTTTTCCCTTAGAATTTTAGTTTATATCCAATGCCGAGAATATGGCTGCTGCGGTCGTTGTTCCCGAAAAGCGAAGGGTCGTAGTTGGCTCCAGACTGGCTGAAAACTGGGGTTCCGGCGTCGTCGGTCAAGGTCATCACCGTGTTCAGCAGGTTTTCGCCATTGTCTTCCTTGCTGTTGTGCTGGTAGCGGTAATAGACTTCCACGACGTGCTGCTTCGTGATTTTGTATTCCAGGCCCACGGTGTAGCGCATCTTGTGGATGCCGAAATGGTCGCCGCCGTTATACATTTCCACGTTGGCATACGGCTGCCACGGACAGCCTTTCTTGTCGTACTGCACTTGGAAGCGCGAGCGCAGGTAATGGCTGCTTTTGCTCTTGACCGAGTCAATTTCTGTCGGAATCGGCTCGGATTCCCATTCGTCCATCATATATTTCGTGCCGTGGCGGTTGGTCGTGGTTTTCGTGCGGAAATTGTATTGCCACTGCTCGCGCAACGAGAGTTCTACATTGCCGAATTTCTTGTGAAGAGTGGCCGACAGATGGAGGCGATGGCGATTGTTCCAGTAAGGGTCTGAGGTGCGAATCTTGATGTTTTTGGGGTCGGTTTCCTCGTCGTCGAGGAATTTTGTGACCTTGGCTTTGGTTTCGGCCATCGAGTAGTAGTGAATGAACTTATAGCCGGCCTCTAACTTCAGCCATTTCAGGGGTTTATAGGTTCCCGAAACGCCCACTGTCCAGCGGTCAGGCGACTTCAGGCTGTTTTGCCGGCGCATTTCTGCCTCGGCTCCCACATTCCATTTCCGGTTGATTTTCGTCTGCACCTCGACGGCGGTCCAGAGTCCGAAATCGTCACTTTGTGCGGTGGCCGCCGTTGCTGCCATGCACAAGACAAAAAACAATACAATCTTTTTCATACCCTTTTCACTTTTTTACACCGCCGTCAGGTCGTTTTTGTCCAACTTCAGTTTGCTGTCAATCACGCTGTTGGAGTCGCCCTTTTGCGGGTGGTAATACACTTTGATGATGGTCATGTCGCGGAGCATATCGACCGCGCCGATGTCGATTTTATAGATGTCGATGCCGAGCCGCTCGCGCAGGTCGGCGATGAGTTCTTCGCGTCGCTCGGGCTTGATGAGTTCGATTCGGTCGTACTGCACGAGTCGCGAATACTCGATTTTCAGCATTTTCTCGCAGAGCCAGATGGCGAGGAGCAGAATCAGGTCGGTCAGGATGATTTCCACCAGCGTGGCCGAACTGGCGATGGCGTTCACGACCGACATGGAGATGATGACGAAGAGATAGGTCATTTCGCGCACGGGCATGGCGTCGGTTCGATAGCGCATGATGGAGAAGATGCCGAACAGTCCGATTCCGATACCCATCGAGGTCTTTCCGCCCAGTTTGTCGAGGCCGAAAATCATGAAGAAGACGAGAAAGAAGATGGCGATGCTCGTGAGCAGGAACGTGAAGTAGAAGTCGCGGCGATGGCTCTTCCTGTAGTACAGCCGGTCGATGATGAACCAGTTGAATGCCAGACAGATGACGAAGCGAATCATCATCTCGGCGAAGTCGTGGGTGATGTTAAATTCCAGTAATGTATTCATAATTCCAAGATTTTTCTTACATCAATGAGTTTCGGCTTGAAGCGGTTCACGGGCAACTGCGGGTTGGTGAGGGCCGAGCCCATGCAGTATTTCGAGAATCCGTGGGGGTGGATGCGCAGCCTGCGGAGCATTTCCAGCACTGGCGAGTGGCAGAGTCCGTCGCGCTTGAGTTCGATGATGACGAGCGGCCCCATTTCAAGGTTCTGGCCGCTGACGAGGTTGAAGAAACGGAGGTTCGTGTCGATGGTCAGTCGCTCGGTTTTTTTGTGGTTCACGAGCGTAATGCGGTCGAAATTGTTGCGGATGGCGGGCTGCAGGGTGTCGGCGGCGTAGCGCAGATGTTCGGCCAGAAAGGTCGTTTTCTCAGCGTCGGCGAGGTTCATGTCGGCCACTGGGATGCGTTTTTTCTTCGTGCGGCCGTGGTTGTTCTTCGTTTTCACCTCCATGAACTGCAAATTGCTGCTCACATAGGTGCGGAAACGGAGTTTCTGCCTGCCGGTGTGGCCCGTCTGATGCACGCGATACATGTCGAAGTCGAGCGTGTCGAAATAGGTGGTGTCGTAGCGCGAAAAGCGGTTTCCGCCGATTTCCTGTGCGCGATATTCGCCCCGGGCCAGGCCGAGGAGTTGCGACAACTGCGCCTGCGTCGTCACGAATTTCGTGTCGATGCGGTTCATCAGCTTCACGCCGCTCATTTCCTCGAGCGTGATGGGGCTGTACTCGGCCAGTATGTCTGCAACCTTGTTCAACTTTTCAACCTTTTAATTTTTCAACTTTCATCAAGTATTCCGCAATCTGCACAGCGTTGAGCGCGGCGCCCTTGCGAATCTGGTCGCCCGAAATCCAAAGCGTCAGACCGCAGTCGTCAGCGAGGTCCTTGCGGATTCTGCCCACGAAGACGTCGTCTTTTCCGGCCGTTTCGAGCGGCATGGGATAGACCAGCCGGTCGGGGTCATCGACCAGCGTGCAGCCCGGGGCATTGAGAATGGCGTTTCGAGCCTCCTCGACGCTGATGGGGCGCTCTGTCTCAATCCAGATGCTCTCGGAATGCGACCGCAGCGAACTCACGCGCACGCTGGTGGCCGAGCAAGCCACGTCGGTATGCATGATTTTGCGCGTCTCGTTGAACATCTTCATTTCTTCCTTTGTATAGCCGTTGTCGGTGAAGACATCGACTTGTGGAATCACGTTGTAGGCCAACTGGTGGGGGAAGCGGCTAACCGTGACGGGCTGGCCGTTGAGCAGTTCGCGATACTGCTGCTGCAACTCGTCCATGGCGGCGGCTCCGGCTCCGCTGGCACTCTGGTAGGAACTCACGCGAATGCGCTTGATGTGGCTCAGTTGCTCGAGCGGCTGCAAGGCCACGACCATCATAATCGTGGTGCAGTTGGGGTTGGCAATGATACCTCGCGGACGGTTCAGCGCGTCGGCGGCGTTGCACTCGGGCACCACCAGCGGCACGTCGGCGTCCATGCGGAATGCGCTGGAATTGTCGATCATCACGCAGCCATGCTTCGTGATGGTCTCGGCAAACTCTTTCGAGGTGCTGCCGCCTGCCGAAACGAAAGCCACGTCGATGTCCTTGAAATCGTCGTTTTTCTGCAAGAGTTTCACCTCGTACTCTCGTCCGCGAAACGCGTATTTGCGGCCCGCGCTGCGCTCCGAGCCAAAAAGAACCAGTTCATCTACGGGAAACGCACGTTCTGCCAGAATGCGCAGAAGTTCCTGTCCTACGGCGCCACTGACGCCTACAATTGCTACTTTCATATCCTAAAATCTTAAATTTTCAATCCTTAAATCCTCAAAAATTATTTTTTAGACGTTTTTGAATTGACAAAGTTAAATAAAATGTGCCTGAAAACCATAAATTTTAGGAATTATTATAAAAAGAACCGAAATTCGCCCCGTTTCCGACGAATTTCGGTTCCCTCTCAGTGAAAATGAAGATTATTCGGAGAGCATCGTCACTTCGATGCAGCGTTTCGAGGCGAGAAGGCGCTGCGCCATGCGCTGCACGTCGGCGGCGGTCATCTGCTCAACCATCTGGCAATAATTCGCGTCGAAGTCGATGCCGTCTTCCAGTTCGTGCCAGATGACGTAGTCCCAATAGTCGTCGGTGATGGCGACCTGGGCGTATTGCTTCACGAGATATTGCTTGATTTTATCCATCGACGAGGCGGCCGGGCCATGCTCGGCGATGTGCTCCAACTGCCTGTAAATGATGGGGTTGAGTTCTTCGTAGCGGGTCGGGTCGGCGTTGTAGGAGATGCGCAGCGTGGCGTTGGGGCGGTCGTCGGAATTCAGGTCGAAATCGACGCCCACGCCGTAGGTTCCGCCCTTCTCCTCGCGCACGGAGTCGGTGTAGGCGATGGAGAGAGCGCGCTTCAGGAAGTCGAGTTCGAGGTCGCTTTTCGCAGAGAATTCGACGTCGGCGGTGTAGTAGATGCTGACGTTGGCCAGCGGCGTGGCCATTTTCTTCGCAAAACGATGCACGCTGGAGCCTCCGACGATTTGCGGAACTCGGTCATAGTTGGTTTTCTCGCGCTGTCCGGTTGCCGGAAGCGTGGCCAGATATTGGCAGAGCATGGAACGGAGTTCGGCCTCGTCGTAGTTGCCGATGATGACGGTCTGGAAGTTGGCGGCGTTGCTGAATCGCTCCTGATAAATCTGGAAAATGCGGTCGTAGTCGGCCTTGTCGAGCGTGGTCTGCACGACGGGCTCCATGCGCGGATGATGGCCGTAGAGAATGGCGCGGATGGAGTCGTTGTAATCGACTTTCGGCGAGGCGTTTCGGTTGGTCAGGAACGAGCGCGTGCGGTTCATCAGGCTGGTGAAGGCGACGCTGTCGCGACGCGGCTGCGTGAAGTAGAGATAGGTCAGTTCAAACATCGTCTTCAAGTCCTTGACGGAGCCGGCGGCACTGATGCGCTGGCCTTTCGAGCCCACCGACGGACTCACTCTGACGGCCTTTCCCGTGAGCATTTTCCGCAGCGACGAAGCGTCGATATTTCCCACGCCGGCCTCGGTGATGCTGCTGCTGATGAGCGAGAAGTTGGGAATGTCCTCGTCGCCGTAGAGCGAGGTTCCGCCCTCGCCTTTCATCAACATCTGGACGGTTTCGGCCGTATGGTCTGTCTTTTTTGCATAGACTTTCATGCCGTTCGAGAGCGTCAGTTCGGTGAAACCGTGCTTGAAGGGCTTTTCTGCAACAATCGAGCCTGCTGCGGGCAGGTTTTCAATCAGTTGGTCGGCCAGTTTCACGTCTTCATAAGGCGCGTAGTGCTGCTGCTGAGTGGTGAGCACCACTTGGCGCAAGAGTTCTTCGCTGGGCAGGATCGTTCCTTCCTTGTCGGGGCCGTACAACACGAGCACCTGATTCTGGTCGGTGATGAGTTCCTTGGCGGCCTTGTTCACGTCGGCCAGCGTCACTTCGGCGTCTAATTTCTTCGTGAAATTCAGGTCGAACTCGGCAGAAGTGAGCGGTTCGCCCGTCAGGAAATTGCTCACACACTGATTCACATAGTAACTGTTGCGACGCTCGTTGCGCTCCTTGAATCGACGCTCGGCAGCGGTCAGTTGGATTCGCTTCGCACGGGCGAGTTCTCCCTCCGTGAAGCCCTGCTGACGCGCCTGTTCGACGGTGGCAACGGCCGAAATCAGTCCGCCGAGAATGTTTTCCTGCTTGCAACTCACCGACATGGAAAACGCCTCTTTCGTGCGACTCACGAAGAACGAGCCTGCACGTCCGGAAGCACTCATGAACGGCGGATTGGCCTGCTGGCGAAGATTGGCCAGACGGTCGTTGAGCATGAAGCCTACGAGGTCGTCCAGATAGTCGTCGCGGAGGTATTTCTCGGAGTTTTTCTCGCTGTCGGGCGTGGCCTCGCGCTTCATGTAGAGATGGGTGAGCACGATGGGCTGCTCGGCGTCTTTCTCGATGGTGACAATCATTTCATCGTTGTCGGGAACGGGATAATAGACGCGCTCAGCGGTTTTTTTCGGCTTGGGAATCTTGGAAAACAGCGCTTTCACCTTCTTTTCGACCTTATCTGCGTCGATGTCGCCGACGACGACAACGGCCTGAAGGTCAGGGCGATACCACTTATGATAATAGTCGCGCAGGTCCTGATAGGGGAAATTATCGACGATGTCCATCGAGCCGATGGGCAGGCAGTCTTCGTATTTCGAACCTTTGTAAATGCGCGGCATCACGTTTTCCGTCATGCGCTGCATGGCCATTCCTGCGCGTCGGGTGCGCCATTCCTCACGGATGACGCCGCGCTCCTTGTCGATTTCCTTGTCTTCGAGCAGGATGAAGTGGCTCCAGTCGTTGAGAATCAGCAGACACGAGTCGAGGATTCCCTCGCGCTTCAGGGGCACGGAACCCACGTGATAGACGGTCTGATCGACGCTCGTGTAGGCATTCAGGTTGGCTCCGAACTTCACGCCGATGGTCTCGCACCAGGGCACGATGCCGAGGCGCTTACCCTTTCCGGGAAAGTTCTTCGTGCCGTTGAAGGCCATGTGCTCGAGGAAGTGCGCCAGACCGCGCTGACGGGGTTCTTCGAGAATCGAACCCACGCGCTGGGCAATGTAGAAATCGGCCAGTCCGGCTTCCTTGGCGTTGTGGCGGATGTAGTAGGTCATGCCGTTTTTCAGCGTGCCCTTGCGGACGGCAGGGTCTTGCGGCAAGGCCCCCTCCCGACCTTCCCCAAAAAGGGGAAGCGTTACGAGGAGGGTGGCTAAAATCGATAATAATATCTTCTTCATTTTTCTTTTTTTGATGGTTAATCTCCCCCTCTCTATTTGGAGAGGGGAGAGGCCTCTTTACTTCAGCAGCGAGGGCTGGGCCTCGGGCTCGAAGTCGTTGGTAGAATTGTTGGTGTCGATGTATTTTCCGTCGGCATCTTTCTTGCGGAGGACGGCCTTGTTGTAGCGGGTCATGTCCCTGTCAACCTTTCCGCAATAGGTCCAGCCGGCATCGAGGGCGGGGGAGGTGACAATCCACTGGAATTCCGACTCTACGCTGAGGTTCACAGCGTCGAGAATCCACGTGTTGGGCACTTTGAAGGTTTTTGCGCTCATCGGATAGGAATTGCCTCCGAAAGTAAAGACGTATTCTGCCGTGTAGGCGTAGTTTTCGAGCCAGTCTTCCTTGTTGGTCTGCATCTTGGCGATGGCATACGACTTGAAACCACGGTTGTGGAAGCCAAAGACGGTGGCCGTGTAGCAATACCACTTGTCAAGATTGGGCGCAGCGCCGTCGGGGTCGGTGACGCGGGGGTTCGACGACTCGTCGTAGAACTCAAAGTCGGCACCACTCAGGTCGAAGGAATTCGGGTTAGCCTCTTTGTGGTTGATGGCGTTGACGGCCAGCACGAGGCTCTCGCCGGGCTTCACGGCCACGCTCTTTCCGTTGCCCGGAATCATATAGACGGCATCGGTCGAGAAGGCTTCGTTCATCAGGTCGGGCGTGTAGTCCTGCTTGTCGGTGGTCGTGAACTGCGACTCCAGCACGGCAATGCTGTCGGCGTAGAGCGTCACGTCGGAGTTGTTGGCGATGATGATGTAGGCATCGCCGCCGCTGTACTGTTTATCCTCGGGCGTGGTGGTTCCCGTGAAGAAAATCTCGCTGATGACAAAACCGCCGTCGGCCTGGAACGAGTTGACGGCCAGTTTCAGGGCTTTCGAGTTCTCGGCCACGCGTACGCCGTCGGATTTCACCTCGAAATCGGTGGTTCCGGCCACACCGTCCTTCAGGAACGAGATGTTTCCCTTGGCGGCAATGTTGTAGGCGCCTTCCTCGAGTTCGGGAATGGCGATGAGGTAGTTTTCGCCGCTTTTCACGGGCATCGGCAGGGTTGTCACCCGTCCTGTCTGCACGTTGGTGGCGGTGCCTTCAAAGCTGTTCAGCACCACGTCGGTCACGTTGATGGGCATTTCAAGCGTCACGCTGCCGTTGGTTACGATTACGGGGTCGTCGTCGCTGTTGCACGAAACGAATCCAAAACTCACTGCAAGGAGCATCATCATGCTCAGGAAATTGATTTTTTTCATTGTTTTGATTTTTAAGTTTGTTAATTTAATATTGATTAGTTGTATTTTTGTAAATTGTAAATCCAAAATTGTAAATTGTAAATCGTAAATCGTAAATTATTAAAACGTTACTCCCAGCGCCACATGGGCCGACAACTGGTGCTCGCCCACGGAGCAATGGACGAATCCGCTGCCCAGTTCGGCGAAAAGCCCGAAGTTTTTCAGCGCGAAATCGCCTCTCGCCATCGCGGAGAAGTCGGCATAGTTGGCCTTGCGGAAGTCGTAGGTGTGGTTCACCATCTGCACGAAAACGGGCTGCATATCGGCAAACGGCATCGTCAACTTGTCATCGACCGAGGCTGCGTAGGCGGCTTTGGCCCGTCCCGAGAGCGTCAGGCGGTCGGAGGCTTTGAAAAATGCCTCTCCGGCCAGTTCGCCATAGACGTGGGCCGTGTTCATGACGCGATTCGGATAGGCGTACTCCTCTTTGTCGCTTTTGTAGCCCGCCCGAGCCGACGCGTGCCACGCCGAAGTGCCGTAGATGGCCGTCAGCGAGGTGTTCAGCCGATGGTTTTTGTACATCGTGAGCACGCCGAGGTCGGGAAACGACGACGTGGCCGACGTGCCGATGATATGCTCGTCGCCGCTGCGCTTCGTGTAGTCGAAATCGGCGAAGAGTGCCCATTCACTTTTCTTCTGAACTCCTGAACTTCCGAACTCCTGAACTCCTGAACTCCTGAACTCCTGAACTCCCAACCTGACTTTCACGCCCTGGGCGAAGAGGTCGGTGAGCGGAAGAATATAGTTTTCGACGATTTTTCGGTGGTAGCGGCTCTCCGACAGTTCCAAATGGCCGAAGATTCCGCCGTTTTTCGGGTTGGCATCCAAAAGCAGGCACACGCCGCCGCCGTCGTAGTGGAGCGAGCGTTTGTCGCCCGAAAAACGGGCATATTCCGTGCCGAGTCCCGTCATCTGATATTCGGGAATGACGCCCAGTTCGCGGTAGAACTCCACGCTGTTGCGCTGTTTATAGACGCTTCCCTCGAAAGCCGCCGCCCAATGGTAGTTCCACGCCTCGCGACCTGCCCCGAAACGGAGCGTCAGTTCGTTGACGATGCCGCGCATTCGGGGGTCAACGTCGCGATATTCGTGATCGGCGCGGAAGAGCATTTCCGCACCCAGCAGCCAGCGGCCGAGTTGCGTGGCATAGCCGCCCTCAAACAGATAGCGCTCGTGCTGCGTGTCGCCGCCCAGCGTGTCGGCCAAGACGTGGGGTTTCAGCAGGTCGAAGTCGGTCGTGGAGTTCCACGAAACGTCGTGCTGCTTGCCGTTCATATAGGAGGCGCGGCCCCAGACGGCGGCATGGTCAGACAGCCGCAGATAAGTTTCCACATGGGCTGCGGGAAGCAGGAATCCACGGCCTTTTTCAAGCACAAACGGCTCGCTCTGGCGCTGCCAATCGGCGGCGAGATAGAGTTGCGAGAACGACGACGCATAGGCCACGCCGTGCAGGGCCGGATTTTGCCGCGCACCGCTTTCCACGGTCTGCCACATGGTCGTGTGCTCCACCAGCGCTGTGTCTTGTGCGTGCGCGGTGAGTGAAAAAAAACTGAATATCAATAATATTTTATACATTTTATAAATTTCGTTCTTCCTTCGCCTCCCCTTTCTGCGGGAGGTCGGGAGGTGGCTTTATTCCAAGAAGATGATGTCTAAAACGGCCTCGTTGCGGCCTTTTTTCTCCAAGGCGATATAGTCGCTGTGGGCCCGCATACGCTTGGTAAGTACCTCGCCGCGACGGTTGCGGTAGCGCACAAGTCCCTCGACGTCGGCGCTGTAACTGCTGCGCAAGAGTTCGAGCGAGAGCGTGGCCACGTTGAACTCCGACGACGTGACGACCTGCTTCGTGTTGAGGTTGGTGATGCGGGCCGTACCCTGCACGCGCTCGATGGTCAGCGTGTCGCCGGCCGACAGGATGAGGTCGGCGGTGGCGAAGATTTCGTCTTCGTCGGCATGGCAGGCCGCCAGCGAGAGCGAACCCAGCAAAAGCACCGTATATATCATTATTTTTTTCATCATTTCTCAAAGTTTTACGTTCATTTCAAGCCCGAAATAGGCCGTCACATAGCGGCGGATGGTGACTCCGTTGCTTTCGTAGTCGGGCGTGTAGTCCCAGATTTTGTTGCAGAACATGGCCACGTTCAGGCGGTCGGCGAGCAGTTTCTTCGTCACCTTGAAGTTCAGGTTCATCGACATGGGCACGCGCTGTTTCTTGAACAACTCGTCGGAATTGCGGCGCACGAGCCAGCGCAGA
The DNA here is from genome assembly GCA_017483785.1 of Prevotella sp. Classification (GTDB taxonomy): domain Bacteria; phylum Bacteroidota; class Bacteroidia; order Bacteroidales; family Bacteroidaceae; genus Prevotella. Next base: position 3,728 of record JAFUVC010000034.1, on the reverse strand, counting down.
TAGGTGTCTTGCTCGTCTGCCGGCTGCCAGTCGTGAACAGTGCCGTCGGGAGCCATATACTGGTCGGGATAGTTGCTGATTTTGTTGCGCTGCTGCGTGGTGAACCAGAGGAACTGGGCCGACACGGAGAAGTTCAATTTCAGTTTCGGGACGTCGGTGTCAAACGTGAAATTGGTGTTCATCCGCTCGTAAACGGAGCCGTCGTCGTCCTTGTAGAGGCCTACGTACTGGATTTGCTCGCCGTCGAGCACCTGCGAGGGGCGATAGGTTTCGGTGAGCGAGTTGCGATAGGTGGTGCGGAAATAGGCACCGTTCACGGTCAGTCGGGTCAGCACGACGGGAAAACGCTTCGTTTCCAGCGTGTATTCCACGCCCTCTTTCAGCGTCTGGCTGCCGTTGGTGTAGATGCCGTAGCCCATCAGTTCCTGCTTTTCCACGTAGGGCAGGCTCGCCACGTCGGGTTGGGAGGTCAGGGTGGCGGCATCGATGCCCGACGTGTCGTATTTTTTATAGGTGTAAGGGCCGTAACTGGCCTGCGAGCGGAAGCCCGACGTCATGTTTTCGCGGAAATACGTCACCGAAAGCCGATGTCCGCCCACGTTGATGTCGGTGCTCACCTCCCATTTCTTGTTTCGGGCCGGTTTCAAGGCTGGATTATGGGTGTCGCGCACGTAGGTCATCAGGCGGATGCGGCGGAAAGCGGGATTGTCGTGATAATAGTTCAACTGCACCAAATCCATATAGACTTTGTCGGGAAACAGCTGTTCCATGGTCGGATTTTTCGTGTGCATGCCCCACCCCGTCGAAATCCGGATGAAAGTCGGCAGATGGGCGATGCGGAATTTCGGGAAAGTCCACCCCACGTTCAGGCGCGGGTCGAAGAACATCGTGCCGTGCATGGCGTAGTCCGACGGCAAACCGAGCATCTGGGCGGCGCGTATGCCGGCAATCATCTCCAGCGAGCCTCCTCCGAGAGGCAGTTTCAGGTTTTCCTCGGCATAGAACGACAAGGTTCGGTTGGCGGGAATGTCCGACAACTTGCGCTGACGGGCCGACAAACCCGGATAAAGGGGCAGCGCAGGGTCGAAAACCTGGCCGTCGCCGTAGTTTTTGTCCATGTTCCAGTCGGCACCCACCAGCAGACTGTTGGCCAGCAGCCGATTGGGCACCTGAAAACGGGCGTTCGCCTTGAAAAACAGGTGGAGCGGCTTGCCATCGACGCTGTGGCGAGCGGTGTATTTGTAGGGCAGGATGACGGCATCGCTCTCGCCTTCCGAGGTTGTCGTGGCGGCCACCTGCATTCGCTGCAACTGCACCAGACGGGTGCGCTCGATGAGATCGTGCTCATAGGCCGCCGAGAACGAGAAATTCACCGACTTCAGCCACGTCTGACGCTTCATTTTCAGGTCGAAGGCCGTCAGCAACGCCACTCGGTTGTATTTCGACTTATAGGAGTCTTCCACCTGATTGTTCAGGTCGGGGTCTTCTTTTTCGTTGTCGAACGAGCCCGTGTAATCGACGTTGGCCGAGAATCCGGTCTTGAAGGCCTCGCGCTCCCAGCCCTTGTGGAGTCGGGCGGAAAGCGTCAGTCGCTTATAGTTTTCGAGGCGGTTGCGGGGGTCGGCCTTCGCGTCGAGATAGTCGGCACTCAGGTTCAGGCTCAGCCGACGCTCTTTCCACTCCAGACCTTTGGCGGCGTAGAACAATTTCGAGCCCATGTCGGCCTTCAGACGGACATTCAGGTCGTGACCGCCCCGTTTGCGCTCAATTTTCACAAGTCCGCTCGTCAGGTCGCCATATTCCACCGACGGAATGCCGCGCACCACCTCCACGCTCTGGATTTCGTCGGTCGAAATCGTGCGCATATCCACGCCGGAGTTGGTGAAATCGCGACTCGTGGCCTGCGTGTCCCACGCTCCGCTCAGGTATTGCATGTTGGCATTGGTCGAAATCGGGGCTCCGTCGATGACGAACCGCGTTCCCAGCGACGACGTGGCGTAGTTGCCGCCGCTCGACGCGGCCTCGCGCAGGTTGATGGTGTTCGGAGCCGTCAGCATCGGGTTTTGCGCCCGTCCGCCCGGGAGAAGTTCCAGAATGTCGGCGAAACTCGACGGTTGCAGGTGCTCCATGGCGCGCCGTTCAATCTTCGAGGCCGTGGCCAGTCCGCGACTCTCCTGCGCCGTGACGACCACCTCGCCCAGCCGGCTCACCTCGGGCTGCAACAGATAGCGGCCGTCTTTCCGCAACGCCGTGGCGAGCGGCTTGTAGCCGATACAGAAGAGGCGCAGACCCGAATAATTATTTTTAGGTATGGCGAAACGGCCCTCAGCATCGGTAAATGCGAGGATTTTCCCCGTCGAGGCGTCGGAAACGGAAGTTCCGGCAAGCGGTTCCCTGGTTTCGCCATCGACGACAAAACCTTCCAAAACTGCCTGTGCATGAGCCATTTGCGCCCACACGACGAGCACGACAACGAGTATGTTACGAACCATTTTCATCTGCGATTCTTCTTGGAATGCAAAGGTATGGCGTTTTCCAGACGTCTGCAATACCTAAATTTTGCGATTTTGTCGGGTGTTTTGCACCGTAAATGGATATTTTTTCGTAACTTTGCAACTGAAATGCTGAACCTCTCACAATATTTTCCCATTACCGACCCCACACTGACGTTCCTTGTGGTGTTGCTGATTATTCTATCGGCCCCGATTGTCATGGGAAAACTCCGCATTCCACACATCATCGGCATGGTGCTCGCGGGCGTCGTCATCGGAAAATATGGCCTCAACATCCTCGAGCGCGACAATTCGTTTGAACTTTTCGGCAAGGTCGGCCTGTATTACATCATGTTCCTCGCCGCACTGGAAATCGACATGGAAGGCCTGCGGAAAAACGTGCCCCGGACTATGGTTTTCGGACTGCTCACGTTCCTCGTGCCCTTCGTGCTGACGTATTTTTCTTCGATGTGGCTGCTGGGCTACGGCCACGAGGCTTCGTTCCTCTTGGCGGCAATCATGTCGTCGAACACGCTCATCGCCTACCCCATCGTCGGACGCTACGGACTTCAGCGCAAACTGAGCGTCACGATTAGCGTCGGCGGCTCGATGCTCGCCCTGCTGCTCGCGCTCGTTTGCGTGGCGGCACTCACGGCGGTCCACGCCTCGGGCGGCGGCATTTTGTTCTGGATGTGGTTTTTGGTGAAAGCCGTTCTTTTCGCCGCCGTGCTGCTGATGCTCATTCCGCGCCTCACACGCTGGTTTCTGCGTCGCTACAGCGATGCCGTCATGCAGTTCATCTTCATCATGTCGATGCTGTTCATGAGTGCCGCACTGAGCGAGGCCATCGGCTTGGAGGGCATCGTGGGCGCATTCCTGTCGGGTCTGATTCTGAACCGCTACATTCCCCACGTCTCGCCGCTGATGAACCGCATCGAGTTCATCGGAAACGCGCTGTTCATCCCCTATTTCCTCATCGGCGTGGGTATGCTCATCAACCTTCGGATCCTGTTTCAGGGCGGAAACATCCTCTGGATTGTGCTCGCCATGGTGTTTTTCGGAACCGTGGGCAAGGGCGCGGCGGCCTATCTCGCCAGTTTCCTGTTCCGTATGCCGCTGTCGGCAGGCCACATGATGTTCGGCCTGACCTCGGCCCACGCTGCCGGAGCCATCGCGAGGGGGAGGGTAGGAATGCGGTTGGAGGTATCGCCAGGCCAATATCTCGTGAATGACGAT
>JAFUVC010000033.1 GCA_017483785.1 Prevotella sp. | reverse complement strand
TGAGTGCGGCTCGAAATGCGGGCCTGCGCATCGCCCGAGGCCAATTCATCCAGTTCATTGACGGCGACGACCTGCTCATCCCCGAAAATTACCGGCATTGCCTGCAAATTTTGGCTGAAAAGCAACCCGACATGCTGTTTTTCGGCATGACAACGAAGCAGAAATCCCCAAAAAGCGAACTCGACTGCGAAGGTCCTTTCCAAGGCAGCGACTATATGCGCCACCACAACATCCAATCATCGGTTTGCAGTTATATTTTCCAGCGCAGTATTCTTGGAAATCTTCACTTTACTGTAAATAAACAATTCACTGAAGATGAGGAATTTACGCCGATGTTGCTCCTGCGTTCAGAAAGACTGTTTACGACCTCGGCTAAAGCCTATTTCTACCGCCAGCATCAGCAGTCGGCCACCCACCAGAAGACGGAGGAAAGCCTGCAAAAACGCTTCAGCGACAGCATCGACACCATCCTGCGGCTCAACATGCAGGCCGACCGAATGCCCACCGACGAACGACAAGCCCTGCAACGGCGTGTGGCGCAACTGACGATGGACTACATCTATAATATCATCGTCGAGACGCGCGACCGGAAATTACTCTCCCGGCAACTGGCCGAACTCAGGAAAAACGGCCTCTATCCGCTGCCCGAGCGCAACTACACCACCAAATACAAGTGGTTTCAGCGGCTGGCAAACTCGGAAAAAGGGCTGCGAATGCTCATGTTCGTACTTCCATTTACGAAAAAAGAACGATGAAAATACTGCTAATCGGCGAATACAGCAACGTACACTGGACGCTCGCAGAAGGCCTGCGGACTCTCGGACACGAAGTTACCGTGGCCTCGAACGGCGATTTCTGGAAGAATTATCCGCGCGACATCGACCTCTCGCGAACCTACACGAAGGTCGGCGGATTGCGATATATGGCGCGGCTGCTTCGACTTTTGCCGAAATTTCGCGGATTCGACGTCGTGCAACTCATCAACCCGATGTTCCTCGAACTGAAAGCCGAGCGCATCGGGCCGATTTACGACTACCTCCGCCGCCACAACAAACGCATCGTTCTCGGGGCTTTCGGCATGGATTACTACTGGGTTTCCACCTGCGTCGACGACAAGCCGCTGCGCTACAGCGATTTCAACATCGGCAGCGAACTGCGAACCGACAAAAACGCCCTCACGGAGCGGGCCGACTGGCTGGGAACGGCCAAGGAAAGGCTGAACCGACACATCGCCGACGACTGCGACGGCATTGTCACCGGACTCTACGAATACGACGTTTGCTATCGGCCCCATTTCCCCGAAAAAACGGCGTTCATCCCCTATCCCATTCAGATGAAAACCGCTGAAACGCCCGAAAACAGGCCGTCGTCGCCGCTTCGGCTGTTCGTCGGCATCAACAAAAACCGCTCCGAATACAAAGGCACCGACATCATGCTTCGCGCGGCGCAGGAAATTGCCCGAAAATACCCCGAAAAAGTAGAGTTGAAGGTGGCCGAATCGGTGCCGTTCGCGGAATATAGCCTCATGATGGACGATTCCGACGTGATTCTCGACCAACTCTACGCCTACACGCCAGCGATGAACGCGCTTGAGGCCATGTCGCGAGGGCTGATTGTCGTGGGCGGAGGCGAGCCCGAGAACTACGAAATCCTCGGCGAGGAAGAACTTCGCCCCATCGTCAACGTCGGGCCGAACTACGAGAGCGTCTTACACGAAATCGAGCAACTCGCGCTCCATCCCGAGCGCGTGCCCGAACTCAAGCGGCAGAGCATTGAATACATCCGTCGCCACCACGACCACCTGAAAGTGGCGAAAAAATACGAACAATTTTATCAAAAAATCATATGAAAAAAATCTTTATCGCGTGCTCTATGGCACTATTTGGAATTCTTCCCCTGACGGCGAAGCAGAAAGCGAAAACCGTCACGCTGCGAATCGTCCAGACCACCGACGTTCACGGCTCGTTCTTCCCCTACGACTTCATCAACCGAAAGCCGAAGCGCGGCTCGCTGGCCCGCGTCAGCAGCTATGTCAACCGCCTCCGCAGCGAACACGGCGACCGCGTCATCCTGCTCGACAACGGCGACATCCTGCAAGGGCAGCCCACGTGCTACTACTACAATTTCGTCAACACGGAGGCCACGAACATTGCCGCCGACGTCATCAACTACCTGAAATACGACGCGCAGACCATCGGCAACCACGACGTTGAGCCGGGGCACGCCGTTTACGACAAGTGGATTCGCGAGGTCAACTGCCCCATGCTCGGCGCCAACGTCGTCGATGCGCAGACGGGAAAACCCTATTTGAAACCCTACACGATTCTGAATCGCGACGGCGTGCGGATTGCCATTTTCGGACTGCTCACGCCGGCCATTCCCAACTGGCTCACGGAAGACACTTGGAGCGGACTGCGCTTCGACGACATGACCGCCACGGCCCACCGCTGGATGAAACACCTGAAGGAAAACGAGAAGCCCGACGTCGTCATCGGCCTCTTCCACAGCGGCAAGGACGGCGGAATCGTCACCGACAAATACGAGGAAGACGCTGCCCTCCGCATCGCCCGCGAAGTGCCCGGTTTCGACATCATTTTCTTCGGACACGACCACACGCGCTTCCAAGAAACCATCACCAACGTCGAGGGAAAGCCCGTGCTGTGCCTCAATCCGGCCAACAACGCCACGGCCGTGGCCGACGCGCAAATCAACCTGAGCCTGCGCAAGGGAAAAGTCGTCGGGAAGACCATCTCGGGAAAACTCGTTGACATTGTCGATGAACCCATCGACGAGACCTACATGGCGCATTTCCAGCCGCAAATCGAGCAGGTAAACGGCTTCGTGAACCGCAAAATCGGCGAATTCAAGAGCACCATCAACACGCCCGACAGCTATTTCGGAAACTCGTCGTTCTGCGACTTCATCCTCAATCTCCAGTTGCAGATTACGGGGGCCGACATCGCCTTCAACGCCCCACTCTCGTTCAACGCCAGCATTCACGCGGGCGACGTTTTCGTGGGCGATATGTTCAACCTCTACAAATTTGAAAACCAACTCTTCGTGATGCGGCTCACGGGCGAGGAAATCCGCCGACACCTCGAAATGAGTTACGACCAGTGGGTGAACACGATGCAGTCGCCCGACGACCACCTGCTGCTCCTCAGCGAGAGAACCATCGGCGACCAGCAGCGGCTCGGTTTCAAGAACTTTTATTTCAACTTCGACTCCGCCGCCGGAATCGACTACGAAGTCGATGTCACCAAGCCCGACGGCCAGAAAGTCAGCATCCTGCGCATGAGCAACGGCGAGCCCTTCGACGAGGCGAAATGGTATAAAGTGGCCGTGAACAGTTATCGCGGCAACGGCGGCGGCGAACTGCTCACACGCGGCGCCGGAATCCCGCGCGACAGCCTCGACAGCCGCGTCATCTGGCGCAGCGAGCGCGATCAGCGCTATTATCTCATGCAGGAAATTGAAAAGCTGCAGGTCGTTGACCCGCAGCCTAATCAAAACTGGCGATTCGTGCCGGAAGAATGGGTGAAGCCCGCTGCCGAGCGCGACCGCAAACTCCTGTTTGGGAAGTAAAAACGATTGGGCGTTTGCAAAGGAATACCATTCCCTGAATTATTTCGGGGAATGGTATTTTTTAAGTTTCAGACTTGGAATTTTCACCTCTTGGCCAGGCTCCACGCTCTTGATTCCGCCGTTGACAGCCTCCACGTAGCATTCCATTCCCGGACCGAGCCACGCCTTGCTGATGCCGTGAAGCGTCTGGCCCTTCTGCACCGTCACCGTGCGGTCGATGCCCGTAATCACGTAGGCACCGGTTCTCACGCGAGCATCTGAATTGAAGGCCTCAAGTTCTCGGGCCAGTGCAGCCTTGCCCGAAATCACGGTCTTGCGCTGTGCGTCTTCGCGGCGTTCTTGTGCCTGACGGCGTTCTTCGGCTTCCTTGCGCTCTTTTTGTTCGCGCTCCAGCCGTTCTTCCTTGCGCTTAATTTCAGCATCTTGGAAAACGCGTGCCACGCGCACGGCCTCGGAATAGTCAGTAGTGTCTTTCAACATGGCCTGCTTGATGGAGTCCACCCTGCGCTCGTGCTCGTAGAAACGCTCGGCACCGGCTTCGCGCACGGCAGCCAGACGCTCCTCTACACTCTCGTTGTTGGCTTGGATGCGCTCCATTTCTGCGGTAAATTTCTCGATATCTTCGTCGCGCTTCCTGACTTCTAAATACAACAGACACATACCCAAAAACATGCAGGCCATGATTGCTATCATGATAGACATCAGCCACCTGAGTGCCTTTTTATTCTTGAGCAAGCGGCGAATCCACGATTTATCTTCTTCTTTCGGGCCGATGTAGTAGCCGTATTCGTCGAACATATCGTCGTCGTATTCCTCTTCCTCATACGATTTGCGTCTTTTCCTTTTCTTTTTCGGCATTATTTTCTTGACGGGCTCGGGCTCTTCAACGACTTCTTCGACGAATTGATGAACTTCGCCGACAGGTTCCTCGACCATTTCTTCAACCGGTTCTGGAATTTCGCTGACAGGCTCCTCGACAATTTCTTCAACCGTTTCAGAAACTTCGCCGACAGGCTCCTCGACAATTTCTTCAACCGTTTCTGGAACTTCGCTGACAGGCTCTTTGACGACCTCCTGAGGCTGAACTTCGGGTTCTTCGACGACTTCCTGAGGCTCCAGAGCCTCAGTTTCGGCAAATTTCGAATCAATTTCACTGAAATCGACCCCATCTTTCAAAACCACAGTCTCAAACTGGGCGAACGGCCGGTTCACCAAATCGCGCATATTGGCCTCGGGCGTGAACGAAACTTTTTCGCGACCCTCAATCTTGATGCGCTCGCCCGTATTCACGTCAACGCTCTCGCGAGCATGAACCGGAACCACCTTGAACGTTCCCAATCCCTTGATTTTCAGTTGTTTTTCGGTACGCAGGCTGTCGTTCATCACGTTAATCATCTCGTTCAGGAATCGCTCGGCGTCTTCCTGGCGAATCGAGTGTTTTGCCGCGAGTCGGGCGGCCAAGTCGGTCAGTTTAATCATCGTCGCGCCCTCCATTCTTTAGTTTTTCCTTAATCGACGCCACGGGCTTGAAACCCAGCACCAATTTCGGCGGAACGAGCATCTTCAGCCCCGTCGAAGGGTTCATCACCGTGCGCTCCATGCGTTTTTTCACTTCAAAAGTGCCAAAACCCGTCAAAAGCACGGCCTCGCCATCACAAAAACTGTCGCCCATTGACTCCACAAACGTGTGGACCAACCGCTGCGTAAGCTCCTGCGTGTAACCACTACGCTGAGCCAGTTCCGTTATAAATTCCTTGTTGTTCATCCTATATATTTTTACTTATTACCTGTCATTTTTCCACTTCGCCGTAAAGGTCGAACTCGTCGCTGTCGGTGATTCTGACGTTGTAGAAACAACCTCGGCGCAACCTTCTGCCCCCTGCCCTGATTAAAACCTCGGGATCGACCTCGGGCGAGCAGAATTCACTCCGGCCGACGTAATAGTCGCCCTCGCGCCTGTCGATGATGACGCGAAGTTGCTGCCCGACTTTCTCCGCCTGAATTTCAGCACTGATTTCCTGTTGCAAGGCCATCAGCCGGCTCAGTCGCTCTTCCTTTACGCGCTGCGGCACGTCGTCTTTATAATTTTCGCCGCTATACGTGTCTTCTTCCTCGGAATAGGCAAACGCGCCCATCCGCTCAAAGCGAGCCCAGCGAACGAACTCCAGCAGTTCCTCGAAATCGGCCTCCGTCTCGCCCGGAAAGCCCACCATCAGCGTAGTGCGCAGGTGAATGCCGGGCACTTCGGCGCGAAATTTCCTAATCAGTTCTTCCGTCTCTTTTTTCGTCACATGGCGGCGCATTCGCTTCAAAATGGGGTCGGAAATATGCTGCAAAGCGATGTCGAGATAGCGGCAGACCTTCGGATTCTCGCGCATCACGCGGAGAAGTTCCATCGGAAACTGCATCGGATAGGCATAGTGCAGACGAATCCACTCCACACCCTCGATAGCCGCCATTTCCTCCACCAATTCGGCAATTCCATGCTTTCCGTCAAGGTCAAGACCGTAATAGGTCAGTTCCTGCGCAATCACCTGAAATTCCTTCACGCCCATCCCCACCAAGTCGCGGACTTCGTTCAGGATTTCGTCTTTCGGCCTACTCTTGTGCCGCCCCGTTATCACAGGAATCGCGCAGTAGGCGCAATGGCGGTCGCAGCCCTCGCTGATTTTCAGATAGGCGTAGTGGCCGGGTGTCGTAATCGAGCGTTTTCCCACGCACGTCGCCACTTCTTTTTTCCCCAGTTCCTTCAGCAGTTCCATGTAGTCGAACTTGCCGAAATACCGGTCCACCTGCGGAATTTCGCGTTTTAAGTCTTGAAGATAGCGCTGCGAGAGACAGCCCATGACGTAGAGTCGGCTGATTTTGCCTTTCTCTTTTGCCTCGGCGAATTCCAGAATCGTGTTGATGCTCTCTTCTTTCGCGTCAGCGATGAAGCCGCAGGTGTTGATTACCACAATTTCGCCTTGCGGATTCGGCGCATCGTGTTTGCAGGTGAACCCGTTGGCCTCGAACTGCTTTTTCAGGAGTTCGCTGTCAACAAGGTTTTTCGAGCAACCCATCGTGATGATGTCAACCTGACCTTTCTTCATCGGCGTTCA
>JAFUVC010000032.1 GCA_017483785.1 Prevotella sp. | reverse complement strand
GACGGTGTCGCCCACGATGGTGGCCTTATGGGCGAAGGAGCCCTTGCCGCCGAAGTTCCCTTCCTCGACCATCTTCTTGGCGTTGTCCCAGGCGCCGCCGGCATTGGCCATGAAGACAGCCAACGTGAAGCCGCCCGCCAGACCACCAACCAAGAGGCCGAGCACGCCTGCCACGCCGAGGACGAGACCCACGACGATGGGGATGGCGATGGCCAGCAGCGACGGGAAGATCATCTCGTGCTGGGCGGCGCGCGTGGAGATCTCTACGCAGGAACCGTAGTCGGGCGTAGCCTTGCCCTCGAGGATGCCTTTGATCTCGCGGAACTGACGGCGTACCTCCTCGACCATCTTCTGAGCGGCACGGCCCACGGCTTCCATCGTGAGACCGCAGAACAGGAAGGCGGCCATCGCGCCGATGAAAGCACCCACGAGGACGCGCGGGTTCATCAGGTTCACTTGGAAGTAGTCCATGAACGAGGGGATGTCCTGTATCTGGGCAAGCATGGCTTGCATCTTGGCATCGCCTTCGGCGGCCATGCGGGCTACGGCCTCCTTGATTTCTTCGATGTAGGACGCCAGCAGGGCCAGGGCCGTCAGGGCAGCAGAGCCAATGGCAAAGCCCTTGCCCGTAGCAGCCGTGGTATTGCCCAAGGCATCGAGGGCATCGGTGCGGTGGCGCACCTCTTCGCCCAGTTCGCTCATCTCGGCGTTGCCGCCAGCGTTGTCGGCAATGGGGCCGTAAGCGTCCGTGGCCAGCGTAATGCCCAGTGTGGAGAGCATACCTACGGCAGCGATGCCGATGCCGTAAAGGCCGTGCTGTATGTTTTCAGGGCTCATGTCCATTTGGAAACCATTAGCGCAAAGGTAGGAAAGCATAATGGCCACACCAATGGTCAGCACGGGGATGCACGTAGAAATCATGCCCGTACCAATACCCTTAATAATCACCGTGGCCGAGCCCGTCTGGCCTGCTGCGGAGATGTCCTGCGTAGGCTTGTAGCTGTGGGAGGTGTAGTATTCCGTAGCTTGACCGATAATCACGCCAGCGGCCAGACCGCTGATGACGCTGAACGAAAGACCCAGCCAGTTGTCGAGGTTCAAGCCCCAAAGGATAAAGAACGTGCACACGGCAATGAGCACGGCACTGACGTTCGTGCCGAGCGAGAGGCTGCCCAGCAAGTCTTTCATCGTAGCGCCCTCTTTGGTGCGAACGAGGAAGATGCCGATAAGGCTCAAGAAGATACCCACGGCGGCAATGGCCATAGGAGCGATGACGGCGTTCATTTGCAGATCCGTCGCGGCAAAGGCCACGGCACCCAGGGCGGCCGTACTGAGGATGGAGCCGCAGTAGCTCTCGTAGAGGTCGGCACCCATACCAGCCACGTCGCCCACGTTGTCGCCCACGTTGTCGGCGATGGTGGCGGGGTTGCGCGGGTCGTCTTCGGGAATGTCGGCTTCCACCTTACCCACGATGTCGGCACCCACGTCGGCAGCCTTCGTGTAGATACCGCCGCCCACGCGGGCAAACAGTGCCTGCGTCGAAGCACCCATGCCGAAGGTCAGCATCGTGGTTGTGATGGAAATGAGTCCGTCGGGGTCGAAACGGTTCAGAATGACGAACCAGATGGCGATGTCGAGCAAGCCAAGACCGACCACCGTCAAACCCATCACTGCACCCGAGCGGAAGGCGATTTTCAGACCTGCGTCGAGGCTCTTGCGGGCTGCATTGGCCGTGCGGCCAGAGGCGTAGGTGGCGGTTTTCATGCCGAAGAAACCTGCCAAGCCCGAGAACAGACCGCCTGTCAGGAATGCGAAGGGCACCCACGGATTTTGCACGTGGAGGCCGTAAGCCATAAAGGCGAAGAGGGCGCAAAGTGCCACGAAAACGATGCCCACGACCTTGTACTGCTGCCAGAGATAGGCCATCGCACCGTCGCGCACGTACTTTGCAATCTCACGCATACGCGGCGTTCCCTCGTCGGCACTGATCATACTCTTGAAGAAAAACCACGCCATGCCTAATGCCACGATTGATGCCACCGGCACCAACCAGAATACACTTGGAATGTTGTTCATTGGTTAAAATTGTTTTTAGTTATACATAAAATTAAGGATCATTCTCGCTTAGAACCGGAAGTCGAGTTCCACATCGACGAGGTTGTAGTTCTGGTGTGTGGCGCGCTCGTTCACGCGGGCATACTCGATGTTCAACTGCACGTTTTTGTTGAACAGATAGTCGGCACCCACTTCGTAGAACGTCTTGCTCGACTCCCATGTCTTCTGGTCGCGATAGCAGTCGTAGCGCGCCTTGACGTGCAACTTGTTCTTGATAATCGGCGCAATGCAGAGCGCATACCAGCCGTCGGCCTTGTCGCCCTTGTCCTTGTTGGCGGCGTAGCCCTGGCTGTGGACGTATTCGGCGCGGAAAGTCCAGTCGTTCTGCTGATAGTCGGCACTGATGGCGTAGCGGTTTTTGCGGACGCTCTCGGTCTTTTTCACAGTCGTTTGGGTGGATGGATAGGGATTGAAGTCAATTACGGTTTCCGTCGTTTCCATATACCGCGTTCCCGTCCATCCGAACGCGCCGATGCGCATTCCCTTGATGGGCATCACCCACAGGCCGCCGATGATGTCTTTCTTGTTGTCTTTGTCCTTCTGGTTGATGCCTTCGCCGTTGAACACGCCAATCTGGTAGTGGAGCAGGTTGCGGCCGGTCTTGTCTTTCAGGAAGTCGCCCTGAATCTGCACGCCGATGTCGCGACCGTTCGACGACTGCTCGCCCGTGCGGTCGGCAAAGCCTGCAAGTTTGGAAATCGGCTGCGAATACGACATGAAGCCCTGCGTGATGGGGTGCATCGGGTTTTCAAACGTGAACGGACGCTTGAACTGACCCGCTTTCACCATGAAAAACTTGTATTTCTGCCATTCGGCAAACACATCGACCATGCGCGGCGAGACGTTCAGCGCCGAGGTGTTGCCGTTCAACTGCAACTGCAATTTCCAATACCAGTCCTGCTGGATTCGGCCGTCGAGGGCCAGACGAACCAGTCGCAACTGGAATGAATTTTCGTGGGCACCCTCCTTGTCGAGGCCCTGATACTGAACCATGCCGTAGCCCGAGAGCTTCACGTTGTTGAGCCATGCCGGCAGTTCGATGGTTTTCTTTTCTTGCGCGCTGACGGACAGTATTGAAACGGCCATCAGCGCCAGAATCATGATTTTTTTCATGTTTTTGTTGATTTCGTTTGTTTTTAACCTTGCAAAGGTATATTATTTATTTTAAATAACCAAATTTTATACAAATTTAATCATTTTTGCGCACCAATTGCACCACATTTTCCACGTGAGGCGTGTGTGGGAACATATCGACGGGCTGAATTTGCGTGATTCGATAATCCTGACAAAGCACTTCGAGGTCGCGGGCCTGCGTGGCAGGGTTACATGAGACATAGACGATGCGCTCGGGGGCTGCGCGGAGGATGGTTTTCACCACGTCGGGGTGCATTCCGGCGCGTGGCGGGTCAGTAATCATCACGTCGGGACGACCGTGCCGGGCGATAAACTCGTCGTTGAGGATGTCTTTCATGTCGCCGGCGAAGAAAACGGTGTTGTCAATCTGGTTGATTTGGGAATTGACTTTGGCGTCTTCGATGGCCTCGGGAACGTATTCGATGCCGACGACTTTCCGCGCCTGTCGCGCCACGAAATTGGCGATGGTTCCCGTGCCTGTGTAGAGGTCGTAAACCACTTCGTTTCCTGTCAGCATGGCAAATCTCCGTGCAACCTCATAAAGATGATACGCCTGCTCGGTGTTGGTCTGGTAGAACGACTTCGGCCCGACCTTGAAACGCAGGTTTTCCATGGTTTCAATGATGTGGTCGTTGCCCTTGAAAAGATGCACTTCCAAGTCGTGGAAAGTATCGTTGCACTTCGTGTTATTCACCCATAGTATCGAACTGATTTCCTTGAATTTATCGGAAATATGCTGCATCAGTTCTTGAACTTTCGTTCCGTCCTCGGTAGCAGCCAAGTTCTCGCTTTCGAGTTTCACTTGTAGAATCACCATCCACTCGCCCGAATTGGAGTTGCGGATGATGACGTCGCGCAAGACGCCAGTCTGCTGGCGGATGTCGAAAAACGGAATCTCATGGTCTATGGCGAAGTCGCGAATCTCGTTGCGAATCTGGTTGTGAAGATCGTCCATCAGGTGGCATTTCTCGATGGGCAGAATCTTGTCGAACGCGCCCGTGATGTGGAAGCCGAGAGCGGGAATGTTTTTCGCGCCCTCGTCGGGGAGGCTTTCGATTTCCTCTTTCGTCAGATAGCGTTTGTTGGCCGCGCCGAAGTCGAGTTTGTTGCGGTATTCGCTCGTTTTCACGCTGCCGAGGATGTGGTGGAAGGCGGCTTCGCCGTTTTCCTCGCCGGGAAGGGGCAGGGCGAGGTGTCCGATGCGCGTCAGTTGGTCATAGACCTGTCGTTC
>JAFUVC010000031.1 GCA_017483785.1 Prevotella sp. | reverse complement strand
CAGTAACTTTGTCCTCGGTAAACATTAGCGATATCTTTTAGTTCAACTTTATGGGAGGTACTACAAAGTTACTAAAAATATCGCTAATTACCTAATAATCAGATGATTATTTTACAATTATTTTCGTCGAACTCACGTTAATTAAAAACGATATGACAAAATTTGAACTGATTCAACTGCCCTACGCTCCAGATGCATTGGAGCCAGTGATTACTGCCCAGACGATTGGTTTCCACCACGGAAAGCATCTGCAGGCATACGTGAATAACCTCAACGGTCTGCTGCCCGGCAGCGGTCTGGAAGACCTGACGCTGGAGGAAATCGTCTGCAAGAGTGATGGCGGAATTTTCAACAATGCCGGACAGATTCTGAACCACAACCTGTATTTCACGCAGTTCCGTGCGCCACGAGCAGACAATGTTCCTACAGGAAAAATTGCCGAGGCCATCAGCTCTCAGTTCGGCTCGTTCGAGGCTTTCAAAGACGAGTTTCAGAAGAAGGGTGCTACACTTTTCGGTTCTGGTTGGGTGTGGCTGTCGGCTGACAAAGACGGAAAACTCGTCGTCACACAGGAACAGAATGCCGGCAATCCGCTGACAAAGAGCCTCACTCCCCTGCTCACCTTTGACGTATGGGAGCACGCCTACTATCTGGACTACCAGAATCGCCGCCCAGACCACCTCGCGGCCCTCTGGCAACTGATTGACTGGGACGAAATCAACCGTCGATTGGGGTAACGGGGCAATGACGGCACAGGAAATCTTCCGAGATATGGAGTCGCTGCAAGATGAGGCGCAGCGACGCGTGCTTATGGGATTCTTCAAGACGGCTCGAGGGGAGTACGGCTATGGCGATGAGTTTCTGGGGCTGAAGGTGCCGCAGACGCGCGAGGTCGTAAAGGCTGCTGTGAAAGATACGCCGCTGAGCGAGATTTCCGAACTGCTGATGTGCCGATGGCATGAAGTGAGGCTTTGCGGCCTGCTGATGCTCGTCTGGCATTTCGAACGACTGGCCACCAAACGGCTCATCGATGACGCTGAGGCTATCCGTCATCGCGACGAAATCCTGATGCTCTACCTGAAATATGCCGAGCGGGCCAACAACTGGGACTTGGTGGATTTGTCGGCACCGAAGATTCTGGGCCATTGGCTGATGCTGCCTTCAACCCTCGGCGACAAAAAATATAAGTTAAAAGTACTCGACGAACTCGCCGCCAGCCCATGCCTGTGGAAGCAGCGCATGAGCATCGTCTGCTCGTGGAAAACCTCGCAGATGGGTGATGCGTCGTGGTGTCTGCGCTATGCCGAAATCCATCTGCATCATCCGCACGACCTGATGCATAAGGCCGTGGGCTGGATGCTCCGCGAGATGGGCAAGCGAGTGTCGATGGACTTGTTGCGCGACTTTCTCCGCCAGAATGTCCACGAGATGCCTCGCACCGCCCTGCGATACGCCATCGAAAAGATGGACGACGATGAGCGGCGGTATTGGATGACTCAAATTTTTAGAAGAAATTAGTCCAAATTCTTGCAGATTTAAGCCGATTTGTGTACTTTTGTGAACTAATTTCTGATGATTGTTATGGAAATTTACTACACAGGTGTCATCATTGCCGTCAGCACGTTCCTGATTATCGGCATGTTCCACCCGCTCGTCATCAAGGCGGAATACCATTTCGGCACGCGATGCTGGTGGATTTTCCTGCTTTTGGGCATCGCCTGCATCGGCAGCGCATTTGTCGTGGCCGATGTCTTCTGGTCGGCCATCATCGGCGTGGTTGGCGCGTCGCTGTTGTGGTCGATTGGCGAACTTTTCCACCAGAAAAGGCGCGTGGAACGGGGCTGGTTTCCGATGAACCCGAAGCGGCGCCACGAATACACACCCGTCAACGAGAGCAAGACCGATGAAAACAACCCTGATTCTTGTCGGTAAGACCACGAACAGCCATTTCACAGCCGTCATCGACGACTACGTGGAGCGCATCGGCCATTATATGCCTTTCGACGTGACGGTGATTCCTGAACTGAAAAATACGAAATCGCTTTCCGAGGAGCAGCAGAAAGAGCGCGAGGGCGAACTTATTTTGCAGCGCACAAAACCGTCGGACACGCTGGTTTTGCTCGATGAACGGGGAAAGGAACTGGGCAGCATCGACTTTTCGGAATGGCTGCAGCGCAAACAGTCCGCAGCGAAGAATCTGATCTTCGTCATCGGCGGGCCTTACGGTTTTTCAAAGGCGGTTTACGAGCGTGCCAACGAAAAACTCTCGCTCTCAAAAATGACGTTTTCCCATCAGATGGTTCGCCTGATATTCACCGAGCAGCTATATCGCGCGTGTACTATTATTAAAGGGGAGCCCTATCACCACAAATAAAACGATGAGGATATGCCTGAAAAAGCATATCCTCATTGCAATTTGATGTCGGGGCGACAGGATTCGAACCTGCGACCACCTGGTCCCAAACCAGGCGCGCTACCGGGCTGCGCTACGCCCCGAACTCATTATTTGATAATTCCCTGCTCGACGAAAATCTTCTTCAGAGCCACAACAGCGCGTTCCACCTGCTCATTCGTGTGCGTGGCCATCAGCGCGAAGCGCACGAGCGTGTCTTCGGGCGCACAGGCCGGCGGAATGACGGGATTGATGAACACGCCTGCGTTGTAGGCCAGTGCCGTCACGAGGAATGTCTTATCGACGTCGCGCACGTAGAGCGGAATAATCGGGCTTTCGGTGTCGCCAATCTCAAAGCCTTCTTCGCGGAAACGACGCAGCGCATAGCGCGTCACGTCCCACAGTTTTTCGATGCGCTCGGGCTCCTGCTGAATGATGTGCAGGGCTTCCATGGCCGCAGCCGTGGCCGCCGGCGTGTTCGAGGCACTGAAAATATAGGAGCGGCAGGTGTGGCGAAGCCAGTTAATCGTGTCGAAATCGCCTGCGATGAAGCCGCCGATGCTGGCGAGCGACTTCGAGAAGGTTCCCATGATGAGATCAACCTCGTCGGTCATGCCGAAATGATCGCAAACGCCGCGTCCCTGACGACCTAAAACGCCGATTCCGTGGGCCTCATCGACCATCACCGAGCAGTTGTATTTCTTCTTCAGTTCTACGATTTCAGGCAGTTTGCAGAGGTCGCCCTCCATCGAGAAAACGCCATCGACCACGATGAGTTTCACGGCTTCCTCGGGCAGTTTCTGGAGAACGCGCTCGAGGTCTTCCATGTCGTTGTGCTTGAAGCGGAGTTGCTTGGCAAACGACAGCCGCCGTCCATCGACGATGGAAGCGTGGTCGCGGTCGTCGCAGATGATGAAATCGTCTTTCGAGAGCAAAGCAGGAATCACGCCCTGATTCACCGAGAAGCCTGTGGAGAAGCACATTGCCTCGTCCTTGCCCACGACGGCGGCCAGTTCTTTCTCTAATTGCACATGAAGGTCGAGCGTTCCGTTCAGAAAACGGCTTCCGGCACATCCAGAGCCATATTTGTCAAGAGCCTCTTTCGCCTTGGCAATGATGCGCTCATCGCCCGTCAGTCCCGTATAAGCATTCGAGCCGAACATCAGCACCTGATGTCCATCCATTTCCACCTCCGTGCCTTGCTTGCTCGTGATGGCGCGGAAATAGGGGTAGATACCCAGCTTCTCATACTCTTGCGGTCGTCGATAGCTCTTGTATCTTTCTTGCAGTTGTCCCATAAAAACAGGATAAATATGTGTAGAAAATCTACTTTGTTAATAATTAGGCTGCAAAGGTACAAAAAAAAAAGTTAATCTCTACATTTTTTGTAAGAAATCTTTCAAAAATGGAAATTATTTTTGGAAAAAAATGGAATTATCGGATATTAATTAGTAAATTTGCAGCATGAAAAAAGTCGTTTTCATCATGAATCCCATTTCGGGGACGGCAAGCAAGGCAAACATTCCCAACCTTATTGAGAAAACGCTGGACAAGGGAAAGTTTGACTACGAACTGCGCCTGACGGAACGTGCCGGACACGCTGCCGAGATTGCCGCCGAAGCAAAAGAAGGCGGTGCCGACATTGTCGTGGCCATCGGTGGCGACGGCACGGTGAACGAGGTGGCGCGGGTACTTGTGGACTCGGAGACGGCCCTCGGAATCATTCCCTGCGGGTCGGGAAACGGGCTGGCGCGCCACTTGATGCTGCCGATGAACGCGAAAAAGTCCATCGAAATCATCAATCGGGCCGAAATCCACGACCTCGACTACGGCATCATCAACGGACACCCGTTTTTCTGCACCTGCGGCATGGGGTTCGACGCCTTCGTCAGCCAGAAATTCGCCGAGGCAGGCAGGCGCGGGCCGATTACCTACGTGGAAAACGTGCTTCGCGAGGGACTGAAATACAAGCCAGAAACCTACGAGATTCAAGACGAAACGGGCACCACGCGCGCCAAGGCGTTCCTGATTTCCTGCGCCAACGCGTCGCAATACGGCAACAACGCCTACATCGCCCCGCAGGCCTCGATGAGCGACGGGCTGCTCGACGTGATTAT
>JAFUVC010000030.1 GCA_017483785.1 Prevotella sp. | reverse complement strand
ATTTTGCCGACAGCGCCTATTATTGCAACATCCGAGGCGATTACGAGCAGACACTGGCCTTTGCCGACAGTTGCCGCGACTGTCTGAACGGGCAATATCGCCAAATTTCGCCCTACGGCAGCCATTTTATGGTCGAATACAGCGATTCCGCGACGCTTCCAGCCGAACTGCAGTGGTACAGAGACAGCCTGCCCATGAACTACGAGGTGATTCTCGACATTCGCAACGAGGTGGCCGTGGCGGCACTGGCCCTGCACCGATGGAGCCTCTACGCGTATAATAATAAGGTATATACCCAACTTTTCCGCGAAATGTCGGCCGACAAGACGCTCGACAGCTATTGCCGCGTGATGCAGAAGTCGGAAACGAACAAAAACGTGGCCATCATCCTGCTCATCTTCCTCCTGCTGACCATCTTCCCGGCCTATTATTTCCTGTATTATCGCCATCGGCTGGCCTATCGCTACAACGTGGAGCGCATCAACCACATCAACCAGACGCTCCTGAGCAATGCCTCGGCCGAGGAAAAACTGCGCAATATTCACCAGTTGTGGGAGCGGAAATCGAAAATCAACGACGAGAAAGACCAGATGCTCGAGTCGCTGGTGATGCAGATTTCCGACGCGTTGCAGCGGAGCATCGAAAACGACCATCTGCAACAGACCAACATCGAATTGTCGGAAGACGAACTGCGCCGCTCGCAGTACGAAAGCGACCAGTTGCACATCAGCAACAACGTGCTCGACAACTGCCTCTCGACGCTGAAACACGAAACGATGTACTATCCGTCGCGCATCCGACAGCTGATTTCCGAGGAAAATCTGCCGGCTATGGCCGAAGTGGCCGCCTATTACAAGGAACTCTACACCATGCTGAGCGAACAGGCCATGCGACAAGTGGCCAACTCGCAGCACGTGGACCGCGACTTGCTCGTCTATCTCTTTGAAATCCTGAAAAAACATGGCGGAGCAGAGCCCGTCGCCACGGAAAATCAGGCACCGGGAAATTACGTCAGAATCGAGGTGAAAATGCTCGAATTGCAGTTGACAGACCAGCAGCGGACGCAACTTTTCACGCCGCTCACGATTGATTTCGACTTTTTCCTGTGTAGGCAAATCGTGCGCGACTTCGGCGAGGCGGCCCAGGCCCGAGCCTGCGGAATACAGGCCCTGCGCGAACAGGAAACCGAAACCATTGTCATCACATTAACAAAAAAAATATGGAACCTTTTAAAGTAATCATCGTAGAAGACGTGCCCCTCGAACTGAAAGGCACGGAGGGAATTTTCAGAAACGACATTCCCGAGGCCGAGATTATCGGCACGGCGGAAAACGAGCAGGACTACCTGAAACTGCTCAAAAAGCAGGTGCCCGACCTCGTGCTGCTCGACCTCGGACTCGGTGGCTCCACGACCGTCGGCGTCGAGATTTGCCGCTATACGAAAGAGGCCTATCCGCAGGTGAAAGTCTTGATTTTCACGGGCGAAATCCTCAACGAGAAACTCTGGGTTGACGTGCTCGACGCAGGTTGCGACGGCATCATCCTGAAAAGTGGCGAACTGCTGACGCGGAGCGACGTCTCGAGCGTCATGGACGGCAAGACGATGGTGTTCAACGAGCCGATTCTGACGAAAATCGTAGAGCGGTTCAAGAGCAGCGTGGGGTCGCAACTGATGCGTCAGGAAGCCCTTATCGACTACGAAATCGACGAATACGACGAGCGTTTCCTGCGCCATCTGGCCCTCGGCTACACGAAAGAGCAAATCACCAACCTGCGCGGGATGCCTTTCGGCGTGAAAAGCCTTGAAAAACGGCAAAACGAACTCGTGCAGAAACTCTTTCCCGACGGCAACGGCCGATATAGCGTCAATGCCACGCGACTGGTCGTCAGGGCCCTCGAAATGCGCATTCTCGACATTGACAACCTTCAACCCGACGAACAATAGATGACGCTCAGGAAAGTCGTTGATTACGGGGTGCTTGCGCTCGCCGTGGCGCAGTTGCTGCTCATTCTGGTGTCGTGGCTTGTCACCGCCGCGTGGCCCGACCTTCCAATGCGGTCGCTGCTCAGCAGCGAGGGCATCCGTTGGCTGTTCGGCAGTTTCGTCCAAAACCTGCTCACGCCCGTGCTCGTGTGGCTCATTTTGGGCAGCATGGCCTATGGAAGCGTGGTGGCCAGCGGACTGACGGAACTTCGCCGCCCGATGACGTTTCGACAGCGTTCCGCGCTGCGATTCGTCGCCGTCGAAGCACTGATTTTCCTCGTCATCACGCTGCTGCTGACCCTCATTCCGCAAGCCCCGCTGCTCAGTTCCACCGGCCAACTCTTCCCCTCGGCCTTTTCCGACGGTCTCGTTCCGTTCGTCTGCTTCGCCGTCATCGTGATGGCGCTCACTTTCGGCCTTTCTACGGGGCGATTCAATTCGCTCACAGAAGTAGTCGCAACGCTCGTGAAAGGGTTCGGGCGGTGTGGCTACCTGTGGCTGATTTACATTCTGGGGGCGGAATTATACGCCTCAATCCGCTATTTCTGGGGCTTGTAACTCGGATTTTTTTCGTCGATTTTTCAAAGCAAGCGAACAAACGTCTTGCAGTCGGGGAAAATCGCGGCGATTTCCGTCGGTTTTTCCTTGAAAATACCGAAAAGTGCGCTGCCGCTACCGCTCATCTGGGCATAAATGGCATTGTTTTCATACAATTTTCGTTTGATGTCGGCCAATTCGGGGTGCTTGACGAAAACCGACAACTCGAAGTCGTTGGTCAGTTCGTTGCGCCACGTTTCGATGGGCTGGCGGACAACGTCGAGACAGCATTTCTCGGGTTTCCGGGGCGTGATGGCGGCGTAGGCCTCGCGCGTGGAGACGGCCACGTCGGGTTTCACCACCACTAGATAATAGCCGCTTAAAATTCCCTGAAGGTCGGCGAAATGTGCCATCCGGTCGCCGATTCCCGTGGCAAAACACGGTTTCGACTGGATGAAAAAAGCGCAGTCGGCACCCAGTTTCGCGGCATATTGTTCCATCTGTTCGTTGTTCAGTCCCAATTGGATTCGCGGATGGTCGTTCAGCATCCGAATCATCGAGGCCGCATCGCTCGAACCGCCGCCCAGTCCGGCCTGCGAGGGGATATTTTTCTTCAACTGAATCCAGATTTCGGGCAGCAGCGGATAGTCTTTTCGCAGCAAATGATAGGCTTTCACCACCAGATTGTCTTCCATCGGACAATCGACGGCCTCGTCGCCCGTCACGGTCAACTTGACAGGTCGCCGGTCAGCCCCGGGAAACTCGTCGCTGACCAGCATGAAATCGAGTTCGTCGCACAGCGGAATAGGGTAGAACACCGTTTCCAAATCGTGGTAGCCGTCGGGGCGGCGCGCCACCACGTTCAAGCCCAAATTGATTTTTGCACAGGGAAAAGTTGCCATTTTCGTAGAATTTTGTATGCAAAAATACAAAAAAAATTGAATCCGTAAAAAATAAACAAGATTTTTTGTAACTTTGCAACCCTGAAATTTTACACATCTTATGCCACAAAATACCAACAACAGCAAAAATCGGAAGTCATCGGCTCCGATTGACGACACCTACGGCCATTTGCAGCCGCAGGCCATAGACATTGAGCGCGTAGTGCTGGGTGCACTGATGATCGACAAGGACGCCTTTTCGCTGGTTTCCGATATTCTGAAGCCGGAGTCGTTCTACGACCCGCGCCACCAGAAGATTTACGCAGCCGTTCTGTCGCTCAGCATGAACGACAAACCCGTTGACCTGCTCACCGTGACCGAGGAACTGAAGCGTCAGGGCGAGATTGACGACGTGGGCGGCGTAGTCTATATCATGGAACTGACGCAGCAGGTGGTTTCGTCGGCCCACATCGAGTACCACGCCCACATTCTGGCGCAGAAATCGCTCATGCGACAACTCATTTCCTACACGAGCCGCATTCAGGAACTGGCTTTCGACGACACGGCCGACCCCGAAGCCGTCATGCAGACGGCGGAAGGCAGTCTGTTCGAGATTTCGCAGAAAAACCTGAAGTCGGATTATACCCAAATCGACCCCGTGCTGAAAGAGGCCGTGCAGATTATGCAGAAGGCGTCGCAGAACACGAGTGGCGTTACGGGCGTGCCCACAGGCTACGGGAAACTCGACGACATGACTGCCGGTTGGCAGCCGAGCGACCTTGTGATTATCGCCGGTCGTCCGGCCATGGGAAAAACGGCCTTCGCGCTTAGTCTGGCGAAGAATATCGTCGTAGATTATCAGCAGCCGGTGGCGTTTTTCTCACTTGAAATGAGCAATGTGCAGTTGGTGAACCGACTGATGGCCAACGTCTGCGAAATCAGCGGAAAAAACATCCAGAACGGCCAACTCACGGACGACGAATGGAAACGGCTCGACAGCAATCTGAGGAAACTCGAAGGCAAGCCGCTTTACATCGACGACACGCCCGGCCTCTCCATTTTTGAACTCCGCACGAAGGCCCGCCGACTGGTGCGCGAAAAAGGCATCAAACTCATCATGATTGACTATTTGCAGTTGATGAATGCCAACGGAATGCGCTTCGGCAACCGTCAGGAGGAGGTTTCAACCATTTCGCGGTCGCTCAAAGGTCTGGCGAAGGAACTGAACATCCCGATTCTGGCCCTTTCGCAGTTGAACCGTGGCGTGGAAAGTCGCGAGGGAAACGAAGGAAAACGCCCGCAGTTGAGCGATTTGCGCGAGTCGGGAGCCATTGAGCAGGATGCCGACATGGTGCTCTTCGTCCATCGTCCGGAATACTACGGAATGACCGACGACGGAAAGGGAAATGACCTGCGCGGAAAGGCCTACATCATCATTGCCAAGCACCGCAAGGGTGGCACGGGCGATGTCGTGCTCCGCTTCAAGGGCGAATATACGCGATTTGAGGACGAGAGCGACACCTATCTGCCGCCGGTTTCTGAGTCGGGTGCCCAGGTCTTCAACAGCAGGATGAATCGCGACGACGAAGACGATCCGCTTGGGCCGCCGCTGCCTGAAGGTGAACTCTGACCTTGATTTTTAGTTGAAGAAATTCCAACTGACGCCAAACCTGAGGATGCGCTGATTGAGCGGATAGTGCGGGGTGAAGAAATAGTCGGCCCTGCCCATCGACGAGTTCACGTGGCTCATCATGATGAAGAATCGCGTGTGTTTCAGGTGGAGATTGGCATAAACATTCACGATGGGCCGATTGCCGACTTTTATGCGGTGGTCGGCCTCGCTGTCTCCAACCACGGACACTTCCTGCTGCGTGTATTGGCCGAGCGCCGGACTGTAGTCGGGTGCGTAGTACGACGTGAAAAAGCGGGCGTCGGCACCGAGGTCAACGCTGAGCACGCGCGCAATCTTAAACCGCAGGAAAAGATTGGTGTAGATGTTCAAGTCGGGCACGGAGAGGGCGTCTTGATTGGTCGATTTCTGATAGGTGATGACGTTTTCCCAGTTCAGCGGGCCGAGGGTGAAATCCTGCGCGAGCGAAGCCGTGAACAGCGTGATGGCGTCGCCGCACTGCCTCACGCCGACGGTGTTGGCCGTGCGACCGAAGTCGTCGGTGATGCGATACGACTGGCCGAAATACGTGTGATTCTTGATTTCATCGACTGCCACGCGCAGCGTGGTTCGCGTTTTCTTGTAGTCGAAGAGCCCTTCAATGCGTGAATGGATGATTTTGCTCAAGTCGTCGTTGTCCCACCAGAGATGACGGCTGTGATAGTGGCGGTAATAGAACGTGGGGTTCAGCCTGTGGAAGAATCCGCGAGCCGAGAGCGTCACCGTGTCGCCAAACAGCGGGAAGTTCACGTCGATGCCGCCGTCGATTTTCAGTTGTCCGGCATCTTCGCCAAGCAGCCACGCCTCTACGAGGGCGTTGTAGTGGAGCGTCTTGCCCTGTGTCTTCGAGAGTTGTCCGCCAATGCTGAGCGTGTGATCGTTGTAGGTCGTGTAGGCATCGCCGAGGTCGGGCAGCGTGAAGTGGCGGAGATAACTCGTTCCGAAGATTTTCACGCCGGCCTTCGCCCATTTGTTGAATCCTTCGAGCATGGAAATGGCGAAGGTGTTCCGCAGTTGATAATGGCGGGTCTTGTCGAAGATGGAGTCGCTGCCCACGGGGCCGATGCCGTCGAAAGTGGCGGCGTAGTAGTTCTCGGGTGTTTCGTAGGCATTGAAAATGCGCTTGTAGTTGTCGAATTGCAGCGTGTGGATGAAACTCGTGACGGGCACGTACTCGTCTTTCATCCATTCGTCGTTCTTGGCGGCCGTTTTTTCCGCATTCATCAGGCTGTCGGCGGCTTCTTTTCCGTTCACGGCGATTCGGTCTTGTGCTTTTTCGTCGGTTTTGGCGGGTTCGGCGCCCACGATTTGGGCATTTTCCGGCCTTCCTGCGGGAACGGCCGCCGAGCCGTCGGCATTCAGGTCTTTGCCTTCTTTCTTTGCCTTTTTCTCCTGCTCAGCCTTCTGCGATGCCATGGCGAACTTCCTGGCCTCGATTTCCTTCTCGGTCATGGGTACTTTCCGGTTGAAACCCACGTTGTAGCGATGGGTGAACAAGATGTGCTGGTTGTCGTTGCGGTTCCAGTTGCGCTTGAGCACGGTCGGAATTTCCGACGTCGTGTAGGTGTCGTTGAAACTCTCGGGGTGAACGATATAGTTGTCGTCGGTGATGCCGCCGTTTTCGGTCACTTTCTGGTGGTTGAGCGAGGCAAGCAGGTGAGCCTCGTAGCATTCGCCGAGATAACTGCCGTACATCGTATAGTTGAAGTGGGCCGTGCTCTGCGAGTCGTAGTAGCCGCGCCCGTAAATGTAGTCGAAATTGAAGCCGAATCCGAGTTGGCGGTTCACGTTCACGCCGAATTTCGCCGTCAGATGGTCTTCGCCGTTCACGCGGTCGCCACAGGTGTTGAACGTGAGGTTTGTGAAGGGCGAGAGCGTGTTGGTGAAGTGGAAATCCTGCGGCCTTTTGATGAAGAAGTCGTAGGGCTGCGTGAAAATGAACTGCCCGTCGGCTTTCCGGTCGATGAAGATGCGGTTGATGCGCGGTGCACCGAGATTTCCCGTCGTGTTGTACTCGCCGCGCAGTCCCGTCGTGAAAATCGTGTTCATAAACATCGGCGGGAGCGTGTCGGGATGGGCTTCGGTGCGGTCGCCAAAGCGTTCGTCAACGGTCCACACGCGCATTCCAATCGGAATTTCCTTGTTGTTGCCCTGCGTGTCGTTGTTGCCTCGGTTCTGGCGGTTGTTTGTGTCGCCCATGTTGCCCATTCCGCCGAGGTCGTCGGGCTGGTCGAACTGCGCCGCCACGGGTGCCGACATCAGGAGCAATATATATAATATGTGTAGGCGGATTTTCAGCATCAGCGAATCAGTCGGAGTGAACATTCAACAATCTTGAAAGACATGGCCGAAAGCACCACGATGGTTCCCGAGAACTCGTCGGCGAACAGGTAGATTGCCACGCCAATGACGGCGCCTATCATGAAAATCAGGTTCAGGAAGTTGCGAATTTTCAGTTTGTTCATGGCTTCGGGGCGTTAAGTGCTGTTCTTATGGTTTGGGCGATTTCCTCCATGCGGTCGATGGTTTTCCGGCGGAACTTTCCCGAATATCGGTTCAGTTTCGTCTTGGCCTTGTTCAGGGCTTGTTCGTCGGTAATCCATTCGTCGGCCGAGACAATCAGTCCGCCGCCTTCGCGCTCGAGTTCGTAGGCGTAACTCAGCCGAGAAATCGTCATGTTGAGGTGGCCGTCGGAGCAGTTGGCAATCAGCATGAACTTGAAAACCGTCTGGTCCAACACAAATGCCGATTTCTTGAAAACGAGCCACTCCTGAAACTTGGCGGCGATGACGTGCTCCGCCTTGTTCACCAGCGAAATCTGGCTCTCCTTGAACTGGTTTTCGGCTTGCGTCAGGCGCTCCACAGTGGCATAGACAATGTCGTAAATCTCCTGCGCGCTCTTGCCCGGGACGTCCTCGTCGAAGGTGAACACAACCTTTCCGTTGACCATCGGCACGGCTCCGGCCAGATATTTCTCGTCGTTTCTGGGTTCCGACCTGCAAAACAGCGTCTTTTTCTTCACTTCGGTGTCGTCTTGGCGGTTCTGGTTGGGAATTTCCCATTCGCTCTGTGCCCAGCCTGCGCAAGGCATGGCCAGCAGCATGGCCGCGGCAATGATTTTCTTCATTTTTTTCATCGTTCGTTGAATTTTGTGATGCAAAATTACGTTTTTTTCTCCGAAAATCAATGATTTTCACTATTTTTTAGTAACTTTGCCTACGATTTTTTAACTTTGGCTCGACAGCCACAGAGAAATTGAAGAAACCCTATGGAAAAAAAGACAATTTATCGGAAACCCGAAATCAGACTTCGGACGACAGACATGGATTGCCTGCTCGAGGGCGGAAGCGTCACCAACATCATCGACGGCGGAGGGGGCGGCGGAAACTCAGCGGAAAGCCCACGAAGAAGGGCCTTTATATCGTGAACGGGAAAAAATCGTGAAGTAAACTTTTCAGAAAAAATAAAAAAAACTTTCATCTTTCATCTTTCATCTCTCATCTTTTTTGTACCTTTGCAGCAGAATAAATTTTTTAAATTAAATACCTAAATTATTTATGTCACAAATCAATGGACGCATTTCTCAGATTATCGGCCCCGTCATCGACGTTTATTTCGACACGGAGGGACAGGACGCTGAGAAAGTTTTGCCTAAAATTCATGATGCCCTGAAGATTGACCGCGGCGACGGGCGCACGCTCGTTGTCGAAGTGCAGCAGCACATTGGCGAAGACACCGTGCGCTGCGTGGCCATGGACAACACCGACGGACTGCATCGCGGACTGGAGGCCGTGCCGATGGGCTCGCCCATCCAGATGCCTTCAGGCGATCAGATTAAAGGTCGTATGCTGAACGTGATCGGACAGCCTATCGACGGTATGAACCAACTCTCGATGGAGGGTGCTTACCCCATCCACCGCGAGGCTCCGACGTTTGAGCAACTCTCGACGAAGAAGGAGATTCTCTCGACGGGAATCAAGGTGATTGACCTGCTCGAGCCCTACATGAAGGGCGGTAAAATCGGACTTTTCGGCGGTGCCGGCGTGGGTAAGACCGTGCTCATCATGGAACTTATCAACAACATTGCCAAGGGTCACAACGGATTCTCGGTGTTTGCCGGAGTGGGAGAGCGCACGCGTGAGGGCAACGACCTCATCCGCGAGATGATTGAGTCGGGCGTTATCCGCTATGGCGAGAAATTCCGCGAGGCGATGGACGAAGGAAAATGGGACTTGAGCCTTGTCGATCCCGAGGAACTGAAGAAATCGCAGGCCACGCTGGTGTATGGCCAGATGAACGAGCCGCCGGGCGCACGTGCCTCAGTGGCATTGTCGGGTCTGACGGTGGCCGAGGGCTTCCGCGACGGCGGTGGCAAGGACGGCGGAGCAGCCGACATCCTCTTCTTTATCGACAACATTTTCCGTTTCAAGCAGGCCGGTTCCGAGGTTTCGGCACTGCTCGGCCGTATGCCTTCGGCCGTGGGCTATCAGCCTACGCTGGCATCGGAAATGGGCGGTATGCAGGAGCGAATCACTTCGACGAAAACTGGGTCAATCACGTCTGTTCAGGCTGTCTAT
>JAFUVC010000029.1 GCA_017483785.1 Prevotella sp. | reverse complement strand
GAGTTTTCCCTTCAGGTTCTTGGCCTGACTGATGAGCGACGTCTCCTTGTAGCCCTCGGGGTTCTGCTGCGGCGTGTCCATGTAGCGCTCGCCATACATCACCTCGTACCATTTCCAGTCGATGACCGGACCGCCGGCCACGCCCACCTTGAACACGTCGGGATGGTGGGTCATCATCGTGATGGTCATGAATCCGCCAAACGACCAGCCGTGAACGCCGATTCGGTTTTCATCGACGTAGGGCAGCGACTTCAGGAACCCGATGCCCTGCATCTGGTCTTCGCACTCCACTTGCCCAAGGCGGCGGAACGTGGCCTGCTCGAAGTCGCGACCGCGATTTTCCGAGCCGCGATTGTCGAGAATGAAGAGCAGATAGCCCTTTTGCGCCATATAGGTCTCCCAACTGCGCGAACCGTAGTGCCAGCGGGCATCGACGTTGTGGGCGTGCGGACCACCATAGACATAAATGACGGTCGGATATTTCTTCGTCGGGTCGAAATCGACGGGTTTCACCATTCGATAATAGAGGTCGGTCTGGCCGTCAGCCGTTTTCAGTTTTCCACACGAATATTCGGGCATATTGTAGTCTTTCCACGGATTTTCGGCGGTGAAAAGTGTCTTGGGCGACGGTTTTTGCGTGTTGGTGACAGCGATGACACGCGGCACATCGGGCTCGGAATAGCTGTCGCGCAGCCATTGTCCGCTTGCGGAAAGTTCGCCAGAATGGTAGCCACGACCGTTGTCGAGCAGCGTTCGCCGTCCCGACTTCACATCGATGGCAAAAAGGTTGCGCTGAATCGGGCTGATTTCGTTCGATGCGATGATGACCGACTTCGCCTTTTCGTTGAAGCCCATCAACTCCATCACGACCCATTTTCCGCTCGTCAGTTGCGTCGAACGGCCTTTTTTCAGGTCGTAGAGATAGAGGTGGCGATAGCCGTCGCGCTGGCTTTGGAACAGGAATTTCGACGAATCCCAAGGCAAAAACGTGATGGGATGCATCGGCTCGACATATTTCGTCGAGGTTTCGCGGTCGAGTTCCTGCAAACGACGGCCTTTTTCGGCGTCGTAACTGACCAGTCGGCAGTCGTTTTGGTCGCGGTTGAGTTCAAAAACGTAAATCGTCTTGCTGTCGGGCGACCAAGCGACATTCGTGAAATAGACAGCCTGATTGTCCATCTTTCCCGACTCGGGTAACTGCTTGGTATCGTTGCTTTTAGGTGTTTCGAGATAAATCGTTTTGCCAGTCTGCAAATCGTAGATTCCAATCGTCACGTCGTGGCTTTGTTCGCCTGCCATCGGGTATTTGTCGGGCTCGTAGGCCGCCGACCGCGCCTTGATGTTCACCTGCGGATAGTCGGCCACTTTCGACTGGTCCATCCGATAGAACGCCACGCGCTGCCCGTCGGGACTCCAAAACGTTCCGCCGTCGATGCCGAACTCGTTGCGATGGACGCTCTGTCCATAAACGATTTCGCGTGAGCCGTCGGTCGTCAGTTGGATAGTATCTCCTTGATTGCCAACGACATAAAAGTTGTTGCCTTTCACGAAAGAACGCTCGTTTTTCTTCTGAAATTGCTTGATTTCGTTCACTTTTTCCGTGTCGCGCACGAGCATTTCCTTGCCCGATTTCTTATCGACGAGATAGTATTCCTTCCCGTCGATTCGCACCAACTCGTCGCCCCACCACTTGTAGTATTGCGTTTTCGGAATCATATTCCGATAGTTCGTGCCGCCGAAATTCAGGTCTTCGAGCGTAAACGATTTTTTCTCTTGAGCAATGCTGCTCAGGCTGCACAGTCCGAGAAGAACCGCCACAGCCAACATTCTTGCCTTCATTTGTCAAAATATTTTACATCACACCATCTTCGCGCAGTTTTTTCTGCCATTTCCAAGCCGTGGCAAGCACCTCATCGACGGGCGTGTCGGCCTTCCAACCCAGCACGCGATTCGCCTTATCGACATTGCCCCAAACTTTCTCAATATCGCCTTCGCGACGCGGTGCATACGTCCAGTTCACCTTCACGCCAGTCGCCTTTTCAAACGTCTCGACCACTTCGAGCGTCGAAAGGCCGCGACCCGTGCCAATGTTGAAATACTCCAGCGCGTCGCCGTCTTGGTCGAGCACGCGCGTCATCGCCTTCACATGGGCCTTGGCGAGGTCAACCACGTAGATGTAGTCGCGGATGCACGTTCCGTCGGGCGTGTCGTAGTCGTTTCCGAAGATTTTCAGTTGCTCGCGCACGCCGATGGCCGTCTGCGTCACAAACGGAATCAGGTTGTTGGGAACGCCCACGGGCAGTTCGCCGATTTCAGCACTCGGATGGGCACCGATGGGGTTGAAATAGCGCAAAACCACCGATTTAATCGGGGCTCCCGAGTGAATGTAGTCCGAAATAATCTCCTCGTTGATTTGCTTCGTGTTGCCGTAGGGCGACAGCGCCTTCTGGATGGGAGCCTCCTCGGTGACGGGCAGGTTTTCCTTCGTGGGCTGGCCATAGACCGTACACGAACTCGAGAAAATGATGCCTTTCACGCCATATTTCGGCATCAGTTCCAGCAGATTGATGAGCGAAACAAGGTTGTTGCGATAGTAGAGCAGCGGCTTTTCCACGCTCTCGCCCACGGCTTTCGAGGCAGCGAAGTGGATGATGCCCTCAATTTTCGGGTATTTCTTGAACACGGCCTCCGTAGCCTCCATGTCGCGCAAATCGACCTGCTCGAAAGCCGGACGAATGCCCGTGATTTTCTCGATGCCGTCGAGCACTTCAATCTTCGAGTTCGAGAGATTGTCAACGATAACTACTTCGTAGCCTGCCTCTTGCAGTTCTACGGTGGTGTGCGAACCGATAAATCCGGTTCCGCCAGTAACAAGAATGGT
>JAFUVC010000002.1 GCA_017483785.1 Prevotella sp. | reverse complement strand
CGCATCAACGACATTCTCGGCGCGTTTATGTTTGGCGGCGAGGAGAGCGACAAGGAAGTGAAAGTGCTCTCGGGCGGCGAGCGCAGCCGTCTGGCCATGATTCGCCTGCTGCTGGAGCCTGTGAACCTGCTCATTCTCGACGAGCCCACGAACCACCTCGACATGCACTCGAAAGACGTCTTGAAAGAGGCCATCCGCGCCTTCGACGGCACGGCCATCATCGTCTCGCACGACCGCGAATTCCTCGACGGCCTCGTCACGAAGGTCTATGAATTCGGCGGCGGTCGCGTCCGCGAGCATCTGGGGGGGATTTACGACTGGCTACGAGCCCCCCACCTGCTCCCCCCCGAAGGGGGAGGGTCGAAAGATACCATGACCATCGACGAACGACTCAACCTCAATTCAAAAGCCTCCCCTACGGGGGGAGGTTTGGTGGGGGCTTCAAAAGCCTCTCCCAGTGGGGGGAGGTCGGAGGGGGCTTCAATCTCTTACGCCGAGCAAAAAGAGCAGCAGAAAAAGCGCAGGAAGGCCGAAAACGCCGTGAAAGCCTGCGAGGAGAAAATCGCCCAACTCGAAGCCCGAATCAAGGAAATGGACGCCATCCTGATTACCCCCGAGCACGCCTCCGACATGAAACTCATCGAAGAATACTCCCAAGTGGCCCGACAACTCGAAACCGAGAACGACCGCTGGATGACGCTCTCTGAAGAACTGGAGAAATTGCCCTGAAAAACGAGTTTTTCGCGGAAAACGTCTTCATTTCTAATTTTTTTTCGTAACTTTGCAGTTTGCAAGTAAAAAACAAGAAAAAAATAAAGCAAGATGATTACAGAACAAGACAAACAGTTCATGCGCGAGGCCATTCGCCTTGCCAACGAGAGCGTGGAGCGCGGCGGCGGCCCCTTCGGTGCCGTCATCGTGAAAGACGGTGAAATCATCGCCGGAAACTCCAACAGCGTCACCATCAACAACGACCCGACGGCCCACGCCGAGGTGAACACCATTCGCGAGGCCTGCCAGCGACTCGGCACGTTCGACCTCACGGGCGCCACCATCTACACCTCGTGTGAGCCCTGCCCGATGTGCCTCGGAGCCATCTACTGGGCCCGAATCAGCCGCATTTTCTACGGCAACACCCGTAAAGACGCCCGCGACATCGACTTCGCCGACGACTTCATCTACGAGGAACTCGACAAGCCGATGGAAAGCCGCACCGTGCCCATCCTGCCGCTGCTGCGCGACGAGGCGATGCAGAGTTTCCGCATGTGGATGGCAAAAACCGACAAGACAGAATACTAAACCCCAAGGAAAAATGAAAAGACTTTTAATCGCGTTATTGACGCTGATGGGGCTCGCCCCCGCGACTGTAGCGGCCCAAGACGACCGCTATCCCGTGGCCTTCGACAAGGATGCCGACCGCACACATTCGGTTCGCGTCTTGAACTCGGTGGGGCTGAGCGGAGCAAACGTGCCGACGCTCCGTCCTGAGAAAATGTACGACGACCTGACCCATCGCGCACTGGTGGCGAAGGCCGGACAGACGGTGTTGCCCTCGGTAAGTTTCTCGACCAGTTGGATGCACACTTTTGTCTATATCGACAAGGACAACAACGGCCAGTTCGACGTCGAGCAGCCCAATTACGGAGAAAGTCTTTCACCCGAAAACGAACTCGTAGCGTTTTCCGCCCTCGAACTTGCCAGCGGCCGTTACTACAACAGCGCAGGCGAGGAAGTGTCGGGCGCAAACATCATTCCGCCAGCCTTCACCGTGCCTGCCGACATGGCTCCGGGCTACTACATGATGCGCTACAAGGTGGACTGGAACTCGGTGGACCCTGCCGGTCGAGTCGATAGGGAAGAAAACATCATCACCAACGGCGGAGCCATTGCCGACGTGCGACTGCGCATCTATGACAACGACCAGGTATTGCTGACGGAAAAACCCACGACAGGCGGGAAAATTACGCTCTTCGACGGCAGTGAACTCGACCAGACCCAGTGGACAATCGGCTCGGCGCTGACGCTCATCGTCGCCCCGGAAAAGGGCTATAAACTCAGTCAAATCAAGGTTCGCCACGGCATTCTCACGGCCGACAGCCTCGTGGGCGGCATCGCCCAGTATGCCGAGGAAATCATCACGGCCGACGACGTCGATTTGGGCCTGCTCAACATCGACGGCTCGCTGGTTGACGGCGACATGGAATTCACGGCCGAATTCGTGGAAAACCCCGACGCTGACGACAACGACCGCATCTATTCCCTCGTTTTCAACGACGAATTCGACCAGGAAGACGGCTCGCGGCCCAATCCCGCGAAGTGGAAAACGTCCGAACGCGCTAACGCAACGTGGAACCGCTGGATCAGCCCCTCGCCCAAGGTGGCTTTCATCCGCGACGGCGCGCTCGTCTGCCGGGCCATTCCCAACCCCGACACGGCGTCGGACCCCGTTCCCATGATTACCGGTGCCGTTGAAACGAAAGACCTCTTTTCTTTCGCCTACGGAAAGGTGGAAGTCCGCCTGAAAACCGTGCCCCACTATGGCAGTTTCCCTGCCGCGTGGATGATGCCGCAGCCGCCCTGCGAAGGATGGCCCTATGCCGGCGAAATCGACATTTTCGAGTCCATTGATGCCCAAAACAAAGCCCACCACACGGTTCACTCCAACTGGACCTATATCCTGAACCAGACGGGCAATCCGCAATCCACTTTCAGCGAAAGCGTGAATATTGCCGACTGGCACGTCTATGGCCTCATCTGGGAAAACAACATCATCAAGTGGACCGTGGACGGCAAGGAAGTCGGCAGTTACGCGAAATCCACTGACAAAAACGCCCTCAGCAACGGCCAGTGGCCCTTCAGCCGCCGTTACTACATCATTCTGAACCAGAGCGTGGGCAACGGCTCGTGGGCCGGGCCGGCCGACACGAACTATACCTACGAAACCATGTTCGACTACGTTCGCGTCTATCGGAAAGTGGCCACAGGCATCGAGCAGGTGGACGCCGACCCCGTGAAGACCCACGACAACGCCGTCTATGACCTGCAAGGCCGTCGCCTCGGCTCTTACAGCGGAAACCTCAATTCGCAACTGCCGAAGGGCATCTACATCCGCAACGGACGGAAATTTGTGGTCAGATAACGGAAAATTTTCGGAAAAATCTGTAATAATTTGCCGCGGTTCCTGTCTTATAAACAAATATGACAGACAGAGAACTCGTTCATCAAGTTCTGCACGACAATCGGCAGCAGGCTTTCGCCGCGATTGTCGGCCGCTATTCGGGAATGGTTTTTTCGAAGGCTCTCGGCATCGTCAAACGTGAAGACGCGGCCAAAGACATCGCGCAGCAGACGTTTCTCAAGGCTTACGAACGGCTCGCCTACTGGCGCGGCGAGGAACTCGGCCCGTGGCTCGTTTCCATTGCCATGCACACGGCACTCAACGAGTTGGAGCGAGCGCGCAGGGCACAGCGACACGCACTTGCCGCCAACCAGCCGCCGCCCGACTACGACGCTGAGCGCGAAACCATGCTCCAGCGCATGGAGCAGGCCATCGACGCGCTGCCCGAGCAAGACCAGACCATCATTCAACTTCACTATTTCCAGCAGCGGAAAACCGATGAAATTGCCCGCGTCGTGGGGCTTTCGCAGTCGAACGTGCTCGTCAGGCTCCATCGCATTCGCGAGCGATTGAAGAAAATGCTTACAACCTAACTATATATATTAAGGTATGGAAACAAATCGAAACTTAACAGACCAGCAACTCGACGAACTGATTCTCCAGTCGTTTGAGCGCAAGGAAATTGCCCGCGAAATCGGCGTGGCAGTGATGAAAGACCTGCGTCGCGCGTCGCGCCGTGCGTGGCTGAGGCGATGGGGCAGGGTGGTGGCGTTCTCGTTCGGGCTGCCGCTGGTCGTGGTCGTGTTCGGGTGGTTGCTGTGGCCGTATTTCGCGGAGCAGGTGGCGCGTCGCTCCTACATCGCCGCGTGTCTGGTTCTGCCCTTCGCCGCCATGTTCTACCTGTCCGTTCGCGCCTTGCAAGATTTTTCTTTCGAGAAAGTGTAATAATCCGTAGGCGAGCCGGTCTTATCAATGAAAAGTTTTTTGGTTATTAACAATTTAAAAAGTAAAAATTATGAATCCAATCAATTTTGAAGGTCTCGCGGCCATTATCCTTAGTTTGGGCATTCCCATGGTAGCCATTATCGGCGGTATCATCCTGAGTATCAGGAAGAAGCAGATGGAAACGAAACTGCGCGGTCTGATTGTCGAGAACCACACCGACCTTGAAACGGCGAAGGCGCTCATCGAAGAGCAGGAAAAGAAATCGAACAAGTACGGCACGCTTCGCGGAGCATGTGTGCTGATTGGTCTGGGTTTTGGCGCGCTGGCTGCCTATCTGCTCAATGTGGAAATGGCGGGGCCGAAAGGCATTTATTTCTGGGTGATTCTGGCCTTCGGCGTAGGCCTGGGCCTGCTCGCCGCGTTCATCATCGAACAGAAGTTGCAGAAGAAGCAGCAACTGACTGCGGAAGAATAACAGAAAACCGAATTCTCTCTCTCGGTGAAATTCCCGTCGCACATTCCGAAAAGGGTGTGGGGCGGGGATTTTTTTGCTGTTTTTTCCAGAAAAAACGCGAATCGTGCTGATTTGTGGATAAAAAAAAGTAACTTTGCAGAATTAAAGCGAAAAAAGCAGAATATTATAATTTTTATCTATCAACTAAAAACTACTGGGAATATGAAAATGAGCAAAATGATTCCTATGGCTCTGATGCTGGCGCTGCCCGTCGCGGGAATGGCGCAGAACAAGTCGGGGCTCAGAATGGAGAACTTGGACAAGACCGTGAAGCCCGCCGAGGACTTCTACATGTTTGCCACGGGCGGATGGCAGAAAAACAATCCGCTGCCGGCGGCCTACTCGCGATTCGGCAGTTTCGACCAACTGCAGGAGGACAACAACAAGCGCATCAACTCGATTCTCGACGAACTGGGCAAGAAAAAGTTTGCCGAGGGCACCACAGAGCGCAAACTGGCCGATTTCTACAAGTTGGCGATGGACGCCGACCGCCGCAATCGCGAGGGAATTGCGCCCGTGAAGCCGCTGTTGGACGAGATGGAGGCCGCCCGCACGAAGGACGACTTGCAGAAAATCCAGCTGAAATACGCCATGTTCGGCTACGGCGTGCCGTTCCGCTCGGGCTTCGGTGCCGATGAGAAAAACGTGACGCAGAACATCATGAACGTGTCGCAGGGCGGCCTGACGCTGGGCCAGAAAGACTATTACCTGAACAACGACGAGGCCACGGTGAAAATCCGCGAGGCCTACAAGGCCCACGTGGCGCGGATGTTCCAACTCTTCGGCTTCACTAAGGAGCAGGCCGAGCAGAAGCGCGACGCCGTGTTCCGCTTCGAGACGTCGATTGCGCTGATTTCAAAGAGCCGCACCGAACTGCGCGACCCGCAGGCCAACTACAACAAAATGACGCTCAAGGAACTGAAGGCACTCTGCCCGAACATCCCGTTCGAGGAAATGTCGAACGCCGAGGGCGTGAAGAGCGAGTATATTCAGGAGATGATTGTCGGTCAGCCGAAGTTCATGGAGGGCATCGACAAACTGATGGCCGCCATGACCGCCGACGACCTGCGCGCCTACATGGAGTGGGACGTGATTTCGGGTGCCGCCGGATTGCTCAGCGACGAGATTCGCGAGGCCAATTTCGACTTCTTCGGCAAGACGATGACGGGCCGCAAGGAAGACTATCCGCTCTGGAAGCGCGCCACGAACTCGGTGCAGGGAGCCATGGGCGAGGCCCTCGGAAAAATGTATTGCGAGCGCTACTTCCCCGCCACCTCGAAAAAGCAGATGGAAACCCTCGTGAAGAACCTGCAAGTGGCCCTCGGCGAGCGCATCGACGCGCAGAAATGGATGGGCGACTCCACCAAGCAGAACGCCCACAAGAAACTCTCGACTTTCTATGTGAAAATCGGCTATCCCGACAAGTGGACCGACTATTCCAAACTGCAAATCGACCCGCAGAAGTCGTTCTACGAGAACATGAAGGCCGTGCGCGCATGGCGCCATCAGAAGCACATCGACGAAAAGGCCGGAAAGCCCGTCGATCGCGACGAGTGGTACATGACACCGCAGACCGTGAACGCCTATTACAACCCCACGACCAACGAAATCTGCTTCCCCGCAGGCATCTTGCAGTATCCGTTCTTCGACCCGAAGGCCGACGAAGCCTTCAACTACGGAGCCATCGGCGTGGTCATCGGCCATGAAATGACGCACGGATTCGACGACCAAGGCCGCCAGTTCGATGCCGACGGCAACATGCACGACTGGTGGACGGCCAAAGACGCCGAGGGCTTCAACGAGCGCGCCGACATGTACGACCGCTTCTTCTCGGCCATCGAGGTGCTGCCCGGACTGAACGCAAACGGCCGTCTGACGCTGGGCGAGAACCTCGCCGACCACGGCGGCCTGCAACTCGCGTGGTACGCCTACAAGAACGCCACCGCCAAGAAGCCCCTGAAGACGAAAGACGGCTTCACGGGCGACCAGCGCTTCTTCATTGCCTACGCCGGCGTGTGGGGACAGAACATCACCGAGGAGGAAATCCGCAACCGCACGAAAAACGACCCGCACTCGCTCGGCGAATGGCGCGTCAACGGAGCGCTGCCCCACGTCGATATGTGGTACGAGGCATTCGGCGTGAAGCCCGGCGACAAGATGTATATCCCGAAAGAAGAGCGGCTCGACCTCTGGTAAAACTCGAATTTTTCAGATGGAGAAATCAAAATGATTTCCCCTGAACAACAAAAAATATCCGAATCGTTTGGCGGTTCGGATATTTTCGTGTAATTTTGCAATCAACAACTATCAAAAAAACAGAATTATGCCAACAACATATGGAGTTACCAACTGGTATATGCAACTATTAAGTCCGTTGAGCAACAGCGAAAAACTCAGCATCATCAACGGATTGTCGGCATCTTTGCTCGAAAGCGCGAAGCCAAAAAAGCAAAAGAATGCCACCAAGCAAATGCTTGCCCAATACTATGGTGCGTGGGCAGGCACGGAATCAGCGGATGACATCATGCGAGTCATCAAGGAAAATTCGGCATCGCGAGAACCTTTAAATTTTTAGGATATGATGCAACAGAAATACCTTCTCGACAGCCGTGGCTTTGGGGATTCCGTTGGCAACAGAAAACATGAAACATTTGTCGCGAATAGAAGAATTGGTAATTGAAAATTGGACTTAGAACCAAATCATCACTGATAATTGTTAATTGTAAATTTTTAATTAAACGATACCGCCTATGACATAAAACAAACAAAAGACATATAATAAAAAAGCGTCCGCTTTGATTCTTGTTTCCGAATATCGCCAATATTAAAGAAATCATCAAGAACAAAAGTAGATGGTTCACGCTCTGAGCGTGGGCTTTTACCCGTTTAAGATGATTTAGGCGTTTGGCGATAACCTATTGAAAAACTTGTAAGTAGTTGATATATAAACAAAAGCCCACTTTTGTTATGATAGTGGGTAACAAATCAGTAACAAAATGGCTTTTTATGGCTCATTAGTGGGCTTTTCTTTGGCTTTTCTGGG
>JAFUVC010000028.1 GCA_017483785.1 Prevotella sp. | reverse complement strand
GGCGTTGGCGTCTGGCCATTGGCGTTGCCGCAGCCGCATGTCTTTCCCTCGTGTTGCTCAACGTGGGCAGGTCGTGGATGAGTTCCCCGGCCGACACCCAGCCGAACACAGCCACAGTTTTGCCGCTCCATACGGCTTACTACGACGACGATGACGACGTTGATGAGCGCTTTGAGGAATTTGCCGACTACGCCATGATTGATGTCGATGACATCTATGCCTATGTGTCTGAATACCAATGAAATAGTTTAGAAGGAGATAAAAATATGAAAAAAAGTATTCTGTTAATAGCATTTCTGTTCGGTGCGCTGACGATGAGTGCCCAGAACGAAAATCACCCCCCAAAATTCGACCCAGCCAAGTTTGACGCCGACCTCGAGCAGTTTATCACCACCGAGGCGGGGCTCTCGCCGCAGGAAGCGTCAGCGTTTTTCCCGCTCTATCGCGAAATGCTGCGCAAGCAGCGCGTCTTCTTCGACGCCATGCGCCGCGACCGCCATCAAGACCCCACCGACGACAAGGCTTGTCGCGAATTCATCGAGAAAAGAGACAAAATGGACGTCGAAATCAAGGAAATCCAGCAGACTTACCACTCGAAATTCATGAAAGTGCTGTCTCCCAGCAAGGTTTTCAAGATTATTCAGGCCGAGGAGCGTTTCCACAGGAAGGCTTTCAAAAAAATGTCAAAACCCAGACCCGAGAAACGTCAGCCGTAAAAGATGCGATATTTCATCACTCTTTCTTACGACGGAACGCGCTATCACGGTTGGCAAATCCAGCCGAATGGAATTTCCGTCGAGGAATGCCTGCGAAATGCCCTGACCACCCTGCTGCGAAAGCCTGTGGAGACGGTCGGGGCTGGTCGTACCGATGCCGGCGTCCATGCGCAAAAAATGGTGGCTCATTTCGATTTCGATGACCCCATTGACGAGCAACAACTCGTCTATCGCCTGAATCGACTCCTGCCACGCGACATGGCCGTTCAGTCCGTCCAGCAAGTCGCCGACGACATGCACGCCCGATTCAGCGCCACCTCGCGCACCTACCATTATTACATCCATACGCGAAAGAATCCTTTTCTGGCCGCCTATTCCTGCGAAATGCACTATCCGCTCGATTTCGAGGCGATGAACGAGGCGGCGCAGTGGCTGCTTACGCAAAAGGACTTCGCCTCGTTTTGCAAGGCCGGAGCCGACGTGAAAACCACGCTCTGCACGCTCACGCAAGCCTCGTGGAAACAACTTTCCGAGAATTCGTGGTGCTTTGAAATCACGGCCAACCGCTTCCTGCGCAACATGGTGCGCGCCGTCGTGGGCACGCTCGTCGAAGTGGGGCGCAATCGCATCACGCTCGAAGAATTTCAAAACATAGTTTCGACTCACAGCCGCAGCGCAGCAGGCGAGAGCATGCCTGCCCACGCACTTTTTCTGGTCGATGTGAAATATTGACGCCAATATAGTTGCCCGTTTCAGATTTTTTTAATATCTTTGTCGCCAAATTAGCAGATTATTATGGCAGCAAATATTTTCAAGGGACTTGGCATCGCACTCGTCACGCCTTTTCATGCCGACGGCTCGATTGATTTCGAGGCTTTGGAGCGGCTCATCGCGTATCAGCTCGAAAATGGGGCAGATTTCCTCTGCATTTTGGGCACAACCAGTGAAAATCCCTGTCTGACGACGGAGGAAAAACAGCAAATCAAGCGGTTTGTCGTGGAAAAAGTCAATGGCCGGGTGCCCATTCTGATGGGTTGCGGCGGCAATAACACGGCGGCGGTGGTCAACGAACTGAAAACAGGCGACTGGGCTGGCATCGACGGCATTCTGAGCGTTTGCCCCTACTACAACAAACCCTCGCAGGAAGGTCTTTACCAGCATTTCCGCGCCATTGCCGAGGCTTCGCCGCTGCCCGTTGTGCTCTACAACGTGCCCGGGCGCACGGGCGTGAACCTAAAGGCTGAAACCACGGTTCGCCTGGCGAGGGATTGCGAGAATGTTGTTGCCGTGAAAGAGGCCGGGCGATGGCTCGAGCAGGTCGATGAAATCATCAAGAACAAGCCCGAGGGGTTTGACGTCATCAGCGGCGACGATGCGCTGACGTTCCCGATGATTGCAAGCGGCGCGGCTGGCGTGATTTCCGTTATCGGAAATGCGCTTCCGAAGGAATTTTCGCGCATGATTCGCTACGAGTTCAACGGCGAATACGAGCCTGCCCGTCGCATTCACCATCGCTTCACCGAACTCTACAGCCTGCTTTTCGTCGATGGAAATCCCGCCGGCGTGAAAGCACTGCTCCACGAGATGGGCTTCATCAAAAATGAACTGCGCTTGCCGCTTGTTCCCACACGCGTAAGCACAGTTCAAAAAATGAGCGAGATACTCAAAGAACTTAATAGTTCTCTGCCTTGAGTTCAAAGTAGGCCTGCGGATGGTCGCAGACGGGGCAAACCTTCGGGGCTTTCTTGCCTACGACGATGTGTCCGCAGTTGCGGCACTTCCAGATGCGGTCTCCGTCGCGTGAGAACACGATTTCCTCCTCGACGTTCTGCAGCAGCTTGCGATAGCGCTCCTCGTGCTCCTTTTCAACGGCGGCCACACCGCGCATTTTCTTGGCAATCTCGGGGAATCCCTCTTCTTCTGCTTCCTGCGCCATGCGGTCGTACATGTCGGTCCACTCGTAGTTCTCGCCCTCGGCAGCAGCCTTCAGGTTTTCGGCTGTGGATTTCACAGCACCGCCTTCGAGCAGTTTAAACCACATTTTAGCGTGCTCTTTTTCGTTGGCAGCGGTCTCTTCAAAGAGTGCTGCAATCTGCTCGTAGCCTTCTTTCTTGGCTTTCGAAGCGAAGTAAGTGTACTTGTTGCGAGCCATCGACTCGCCTGCGAATGCTTCCATCAGGTTGCGTTCGGTTTTTGTTCCTTTTAAATCTTTCATGATGTTTAATTTTTTAGTTGATAATTTATTTAATAATGTATATATGCTGTCATTCTCGGAATTTCTGGAAAAGACTCCTCAAATGGTGATTTCGCCTGCAATGGGCTGGGTCATGAGTTGGCGCACGGTTTTCGCGTCGTCGTAGCGTGCCAGCAGGTACATGAGTTTCGTGATGGCGGCCTCTACGGTGCTGTCGCGACCGCTGACAACGCCGGCGTCTTTCAACTGATAGCCCGTGTCGTAGCGTTCCATCGCCACGAATCCCTCCACGCACTGGCTGATGTTGATGACGATAATGCCCCGTTCAGTAGCGGCTTTGAGCGTGTCGATGAGCCAGGGCTGCTGCGGTGCGTTTCCGCTTCCGTAACTCCGCATGACAACGGCCCGAAGCCCTTCTG
The DNA here is from genome assembly GCA_017483785.1 of Prevotella sp. Classification (GTDB taxonomy): domain Bacteria; phylum Bacteroidota; class Bacteroidia; order Bacteroidales; family Bacteroidaceae; genus Prevotella. The sequence goes on along the minus strand of JAFUVC010000028.1, from coordinate 5,026 downwards.
CGCTGAGCATGTGGCGGACAAGCCCCTCCTCAATGCCGGGGAAGAGCGACAGCACGCAGACGCGGGAATCCATCTCGTAGTGGGGCATCATCGGCTTCGTGAAGTCGGGTTTCAGGATGTGGTGCGGATGGAACGCAAAACTGATTCCTGCATCGCAGAGGTGCGGATAGTTGAACGAGTCGAAAGCGTTGAAACCGTCGGCATTCTGCTTCGTGGAACGGTTACCGCGCAGCAGTTTTCCGCTGAAATAGATGCAGACTTCAGGCACTACGGGCGTGCCGTCGGCATTGTAGGACGCAGCCAGTTCGATGCTTGTGACGAGATTCTCTTTTCCGTCGGTGCGAAGTTGGCCGATGGTCAGTTGCGAACCCGTGAGAATGACTGGTTTCGTGAGGTTTTCGAGCATGAACGACAGGGCCGAGGCCGTGTAGGCCATCGTGTCGGTGCCGTGGAGAATCACAAAACCGTCGTATTGCTCGTAGCGCGAATCAATGATTCGGACGAGTTTGGCCCATGCGTCGGGCCGCATGTCGCTCGAGTCGATGGGCTTCTCGAATTGATAGACGTCGATGGCCGTCTCGATATGCTCCATTTCCGGCATATTGGCCACGAGATTGTTGAAATCAAGCGGCTCCAGCGTGCCAGTCTGAGGATTTTTCCCCATTCCAATCGTTCCGCCGGTATAAAGAAGAAGAACTTTATTTTGCATATATGTTACTATTTGTTTGCAAAGATAGGCTTTTTTTTTATTTTCTGGCCATGATTATGCGGTTTTTTATGAACTTTACGAACTTTTTTAGTGTTTTGTTTTTTTTCTTCTAAATATTTTCGTAAATTTGCACCGAAATTTAATAATAATGTTAATTAAGAACATGAAGAAATTATTGATTCCTTTTGTCTTTGTGACAATGATTCTGCTGATGGATAGCTGTACAGCAGGCAGAAAAGTTCCTTATTTTCAGAACATTGACGAGATTAGTCTGGCAGCCTCGAAAGGCCATTATGAAGCCCGTATCATGCCGAAAGACCAACTCATTATCACCGTAAGTGGTGTGATGGATCCGAGGGTGGTCAGTCATTACAACCTGTCTGTGAGCCATACGATGGGAACTTCGGGTAGTTTGTCTTCGAGTGGTGGCTCTATGATTGGCTATCTTGTTGACAATGATGGTTACATCAATTTCCCGCGTATAGGCCGTATTCGCGTATCGGGTTTGACGAGAACGGAATGTGAGAAAATGATTGCAGACAAGGTGAAAATGGATTTGGCAGATTCGGAAAATCCTGTGGTTACAGTTCGTATTTCCAGTTATCATGTGACCGTGATTGGTGAAATCGGCTCGAGAGTGCTTCCTGTGTCAACTGAGCAAATGAGTATTATCGACGCTATTGCCGCTTGCGGCGACCTTGGACTCCAGGGTATGCGCGACAATATCCTGCTGATTCGTGAAGATGCTACTGGCCAGAAACACCATGTTCGCCTGAATATGAACGATGCCAACATCTTCAATTCACCTTATTACTACCTGCAGCAGAACGACATTATCTATGTTCAACCCAACAAGGTCAAAGCAAAGAATGCCGCCCTTGGTTCGTCAACCAGTATGTGGTTTACGTCCATTGGTATCGTGACCTCGTTAGCGGGATTGATGGTGAATATCTTAAAAGACTAAATTTCAAAACAAGTATAGAGAAGAATGAAAACGGACACCACGCTCATTCTTCTTTTTTTTGATGGTAATTTTCCCTGACAAACCGACCAGAAAAAGATGGAGCAACTGAAACACGAATGTGGCGTAGCGATGATTCGCCTGCTGAAACCCATTAAATACTACGAGCAGAAATACGGTACGTGGCGATACGGCCTGAACAAGCTTTATCTGATGATGGAGAAGGAGCACAACCGAGGTCAGGAGGGCGCAGGAATCGCCTGCGTGAAACTCGACACCGAGCCCGGCCATGAATATATGTTCCGCGAGCGAGCAGAGGGAAAGGATGCCATCGGCCAGATTTTTGCCAAGGACACAAGCCAGTTTCGCGGTGAACTTTACATGGGTCACCTGCGCTATTCCACGACGGGCAAGAGCGGCCTTTCCTACGTCCATCCCTTCTTGCGACGCAACAACTGGAAAGCCAAGAACCTCTGCCTATGTGGTAATTTCAACATGACGAACATCGGCGAAATTTTCGAGAAACTCACCCGACAGGGCCAGTGCCCCCGCATTTACAGTGATTCATACATCATGCTCGAATGGATGGGACACCGACTCGACCGCGAGGTGGAGCGAAACTTCGTGGCAGCACAGGGGCTTGGGCTGGAAAATACCGATATTACGCGCTACATCGAGGAGAATGTCGAGATGAGCAACGTCCTGAAGACCACGATGGCCGACTACGACGGCGGCTACGTCGTCTGCGGCATGACGGGCTCGGGCGAGATGTTTTCGATGCGCGACCCGTGGGGTATCCGGCCTGCATTTTATTACATAAACGACGAAATTGCAGTCGTGGCCAGCGAGCGGCCCGTGTTGCAGACCACTTTCGACCTCGAATGCGGCGACATCAAGGAACTGGAGCCCGGAACGGCACTCATCGTGAAGCGCAACGGCACATGCTCCATCGAGCGAATCCTGCCCCAGAAGGGCAATTCGGCCTGCTCTTTCGAGCGGATTTACTTCAGTAGGGGCAACGACCGCGACATCTACAAAGAGCGCAAACGACTCGGCGAGCAACTCACGCAGCCCGTGCTCAAGGCCATTGGCGGCGACACGAAGAACACGGTCTTTTCCTTCATTCCCAATACCGCCGAAGTCGCGTTCTACGGCATGATTGACGGCTTCAGCGAGCGCGTCCGCACCGAGAAAGTAGTCTGGAAAGACATCAAACTGCGCACTTTCATCACGGAAGACGGCTCGCGCAACGACCTCGCCTCGCACGTCTATGACATCACCTACGAGAGCATCAAGCCAAATGTTGATAACCTCGTGGTCATCGACGACAGCATTGTGCGCGGAACCACGCTGAAAGAGAGCATTTTCCGCATTCTCGACCGCCTGCATCCGAAGAAAATCGTGATGGTGAGCAGCGCGCCGCAGATTCGCTATCCCGACTATTACGGCATCGACATGCCGCGCCTCGAGGAGTTTTGCGCTTTCCGCGCCGCCATCGAACTCTTGAAAGAGCAGGGACACCACGAAATCATCGACAACACCTATCGCCAGTGCCTCGAAGAATTGAAAAAGCCGACGAGCGAGATGGTGAATTGCGTTCGCAACATCTACGAGCCCTTCACGGTCGAGGAAATCAACGGGAAAATCGTTGAAATGCTACGGCCGGAAAACGTCACGACGCCGATTGAAATCGTTTTCCAGTCCATCGAGGGCCTTCACAAAGCCGTTCCCGATCATCGTGGCGACTGGTATTTCACAGGACATTTCCCGACTCCCGGCGGCACGAAACTCTGCCTGCAGGCCTTTACGACCTACATTGAGAAGTATTATCAGTACGAAAATAAGTTCTGAAAAATGAGAAAGCCTGAGCAATTTGCTCAGGCTTTCCTTGGTGATTCCGGCGGGATTCAAACCCACAACCTTCTGATCCGTAGTCAGATGCTCTATTCAGTTGAGCTACGGAACCAATCCGTTTTTGCGCTGCAAAGGTACAACGTTTTTTGCTAACTGCCAAATATTTTCCCGTTTTTTTGTGAAAAAAGTAAGAAAATCGTCGATTAGCCGCCGATTGTCTTGATTGCGGAGAGGCGTTTGGCCTTGTTTTCCGAAGATTGAGAGAGTTGCCCTTTCAGGTAGAGTTCGATGATGAGCGAGGCAATGGGAGCCGCCATGTCGGCACCGAAACCGCCATGCTCGATATAGACGGCAATGGCTATCTGAGGGGTGTCCATCGGCGCGAAGCCGATGAATGCAGAGTGGTCGCGACCGCTGTTTTCTACGGTTCCCGTTTTTCCGCAAATCGGGTAGGTCGTCTTGATGGCGGCGGCCGTGCCGTTTTCAACCGTGAGCCGCATTCCGTCGATGACGGGCGCGTAGGCTTCCGAAGCAACTTTCGTCTGGCGTTTGGTCAGGTAGCGTTGGGCGAGCGGCCTGTTTTCGGTGGCCTGATGGATGTGGGGCGTGACGAAATAGCCTCGGTTGGCAATCGTTGCGGCCAGATTGCAGAGTTGCAGCGGCGTGACGGTGATGTCGCCCTGACCCATGCCTGCCCACATGATGGTTTTCCCGTCCCAACCGTCTTTGTAGCGGCGGCTCAGGTAGTTCACGTTGGCGAGCAATCCGCCTTTCTCGCCGGCGATGTCCACCCCGACCGGCCCGCCGAGTCCCATGCTTTTCATATAGCCGTTCCATGTGGTGATGGCTTCTTCGCAGTTTTCGTACATGAAAGTGTCGTTAATCATCGACATAAATGTTGAAAGAAACCACGTGTTGCACGAGTGTGCGATGGCTCCGCGCAGCGCAAGCGGCGAGAAATGCTTGTGGCAGCCCACGTGGATGTTGCCGTCGGTGAATCCGTTGGTGCAGGCGATGGACATTTCGGGCGAGATGACGCCCTCGGAAAGCATCGTCAGGGCCTGCGCCACTTTGAACGTAGAGCCCGGGGCATAGGCCTTAGCAATGGCCAGATTGACGTCGAAACCTGCCGGTGAATTGGTTGCGAGACAGATAATCTCGCCCGTTTCGGGGCGTATGGCGACAATGCTTCCCTGCTTGCCTTGCAGCAGTCGCTCGCCCAGTTGCTGGAGCATCGGGCGCACGGTGAGCGGCCCGTCGGTGGGCAGACCTTGCGACGAGGCGGGTAGGGCACTCGTCAGCATTAAAAATAGACTACAAATGTGGGTATAAATCGTTTTCATAATTTATTTCTTTTTTAACTCGTCTTTGATAAACTGCGGCGTGTAGCCTTTCCGCGAGCGGGCGACCTTCTCGGGCGTGCCAGTGGAGAGGATGGTTCCGCCGTTGCGACCGCCCTCGGGACCCATGTCGATGATGTGGTCGGCGAGTTTGATGACGTC
>JAFUVC010000027.1 GCA_017483785.1 Prevotella sp. | reverse complement strand
CCTCGTCCATGCCGCCGGCCACGAGTTGCTTTACTTCCTCGCGATAGTGCTTGTCGAAGAGCACGTAGTAGTCGCCGATGAGGTGGTCGCCTTTCTTGCCGCTCGACTCGGGCGTTTCGCCGTTGCCCCACTTCTGCCATGCGAGCATCGACTTGCAGATGTGGATGCCGCGGTCGTTCACGATGTTCGTCTTCACGACTTTCCAGCCGTTGGCCTCCATGATTTTCGCCAGCGACCAGCCGAGCAGGTTGTTGCGGACGTGGCCCAAGTGCAGCGGTTTGTTGGTGTTGGGCGAGGAGTATTCAATCATGCATAAAGCCCCCCCTACGGCTCCCGAGGGGGAGGCTTTGTAGCCCCAATTCTCCTGAGAATCGATTTCCTCAAGCAGTTTCAGCCATGCTTGCTGCGCCACGACGAGGTTCAGGAAGCCCTTCACCACGTTGAAGCCGCTGACCACCTCCGCGCAGTGCTCCGTGAGCCACTGGCCGATGTCCTGCGCCGTCTGTTCGGGGCCTTTCCGAGCCATTTTCACAAACGGGAACACCACCACCGTGACGTTTCCCTCGAATTCGGGGCGCGTCTTCTGCAATTGAACCTGACTTTCGGCCACTTCTGCGCCGTATAACTCTTTCGCTGCGGCCATGACGCCGCCTGCAATCTGCTGCTCTATCTTCATTTTCGTAAAATTTTTACTGAATCACCATTTTTTTACCATTCACGATGTAGATGCCCGGTTTCAGGCCCGTGCGCAGGTCGAAGGCACTGGCGCGCCGCTTCACGCACCGGCCGTTCAGGTCATAGACATCGACAAGGCTGCCCTCGTCCCAGATTTTGGTCTTGTCGTCGATGACGATGCCGCTCACATCGCCCGGCTCGTCGAAGGAGTCGATAATCGGGCCGTCGTCGGGCACGTCGTAGGGCGTCAGTTTGCTGAACACGCTCTCTGCCCTTGCGCGCAGCCATTTCTTGGCGTTCTCCTTGATGGACTCATAGTTCAGTCCGTCGGCCCAGAAGTCGGCATTATGCTCGAGCGAGGGCCGTGCGTAGGCATAATAGTCGTCGCAGAAGTCGATGAGTTCGTCGAGTTGATGCTCCACGAAGTGCTTCCAAATCCTGTAATAGGCCTTGTCGAGGTCGGTGCTGACGTAGCGCAGGTCGCTGATGAACTGTCGGGCTGCGAACGTCTTGGAGTTATAGAGGTCGATGGTTTGCTCGGCGGTGAAATAGGTTCGGTTGGTTTCGTAGCCGAAAGCCCAGTCGAGGTCCCAGACGGGGCCGAAGTAGAACTTGCTCTTCGCGGTCATGACGCCCGGATTGTAGAGGAACGTGCTCTTCGGGTGCTTGATTTCGTGGTTTGCAATCAGGTCGTTGAGCATCAGGTACTTCGCCAGCGACTCAATATCGACGATGTCGGAGAGTTTCCGGCCGTCTTTCACCACCTGCATGAAGTAGTTGAATTCGCGCTCGATGAGTTCCTGCGTCAGCAGTGTGGAGCCTTCCTCGTCGAACTCGGGTTCCTTGATGTTGACGGGCAGTTTGTAGGGGTCGGACGTGAATTTATAGGTTTCGTCGAAATAAGTGTCGAGTTCGAGCAGCGTGGCCCTCGATTCGTCGGCAAGTTCGATGCTGTTGTTCGACAGTCCGACCTTCTCCGTGAAGTTGTAGTTGCCGTAGTAGGTGCCATTCAGGTAGAGTTCCACGGGCACGATGTGGTTGGCACCCTCCGTGCCCACGAGGCAGGCCGCCTTCATGCCGATGGCATTCGTCATCATCGACCCCGTCTGCTTGTTGGCCAGCAGCACCCAGTTCTTGCCGTTGGTCAGGCCGAAAGGCTTGCGCTTCTCGGGGAATTTCATGCGATAGGGATTCTTGTAGCCGTAGTAGCTGTAGCCGAGTTCATACCAATAGTCGTACCACGAGTCGTAAGACTGCCACGACGTGTTTCCGCGGCCTCTGATTTGCATTTCCGTGGGTTCCATCGAGGGGAACACGGCGGCTCCGTCGATGGTAATCGTGGCGTTGACGAAGTTCTTCTTGCTGGTAATCAGTCTTCCGTCTTCCACGTCGATGTTGACCGTCGGAACGTTGGTTGAGCGGTCGGTGAGCCAGTCGATGTGTACGCGATACTTGCGTCCGAACGGGTTCATCTGGTATTTGTATTCGGCCGGCTGGATGAGTTCGCTGTCATGGGCACCGGTGTTGCGAACAACGTCGAAGAGTTGGAACTCGGCGAAAACCATGTAGAGGCGGTAGGCCGCATCGTTCAGATAGAGGCGCAGATACGTGTAGTTGCGGCCCAGGTCGATGACGTCGCTTCTGAAATCGGCGGCGGCAGCCGTCGGCAGCCCGTCGGCCGTGGTGAAAGTCTTGATTTCGGTCCATGTGGAGCCGTCGTTGGAGGCCGACAGCGTCAGAGACAGCGGCCAGTAGGAGCCCGTGGCGCGCGTGGTGTAGGCGAAGCGCATGAGGCGCATCTGCTGCGGCAGGGCGATGTCGATATAGGGATGGGTGGCGTAAATCTTCTGTTTTTCCTCTTGCGACGTGACGTTCCATGTGGAGTGGAAGCACGTGGAAATGTTGCCGTCGAGCATCTGCTCGAAGCCTTCGAAGGACTGCCCCGGAAGGTTCGTCGAGAACATGTCGGCCGTCAGTGCGACGGGCTTGTCCGTATATTCGCCTACGGCCTCGCTCCAGATTTCGTCCTTGACGAGCGTATGCTCGAAGATGCGCTGGTTGGGCTGGGCCACGGTGTAGTAAACATCTTTGGCGAAACTGCGGCGGCTCTTTTTGTCTTCCTGACGCTCGTGGCCGATATAGACCCGTGCCGCCTCGTCGGAGAGTTGAATCGAGGGCGTGAGCCACTTGCCGATGGCACCGATTTCGGCCGTAATCAGGCTGTCGCCGACGATGTTGGCGAACACGTCGGTATAGACTTGGTCGTTGTACTTGTTGTTCAGTTTCAGTTGGGTGATGCTGGGCAGCCGGCCGTCGATTTCGGCCTTCGTGCGCACGGCCACGGAGTCGATTCGGCTTTCGTTGTAGTAGAATGTCGTGTCGGAAACCGTCGTGACGCACAGTTGGCCGTGGGTGTTTGTCCGGCTGGCCACGAGCGATTCGGGAAACACGTCGAGTTTGCCCTTGTCGTAATAGACAAGCACGTATTTGGCATTGTTGTTCTGCGCCTCGGCCATCGTCGGCCAGAGGCTTAGGCTGCACAAGACCGTCGTCATGAAGGTCTTCAGCAATATCATGTTTTTATTCATAATTTGTTTGTTGAAGTTGACAAATTTAATAATAATCGCGTGCAAAGTTACGAAAAAATTAAATAAGTGGCGCGAAAAACGGCTTTTTTTATCATTTTGGGCCCGGAATGGTCAAAAAACAGGGCGTGGACAGCGGAAATACGGGCAGAATTGATTTATGTCAAGACTGCGCGGAAAAATGTTGATTTGCGTCAATAATTTCGGGGTTTTCGGCCGAAAATCTGTCGAAATATTGTCGGGTCTGCCAAATCGGCGTACCTTTGCACCGTGTTCGTGAGAATACTTTTTTAGATTAAAGGTTTTCATTAGGTTAGTAGTTTGATAGATTTAAGGTAAAAGATTATGTTAGTAGATTGGAGATTGGTGTCCGTGACGGATGTCAATCTCTACTTTTTTTGTCGTCTGAGGGATGGGAAAAACGGAAAAAATCGCCCGCGAAATCGTGAAAAAGTCTTTATTATTGAATATTTTGCATAATTAAACGTGAAAAAAATCGCAAGTTTGCGTTTTTCTAAGTATATTTGCAGGCTGAAATTGAAAGTCGGCGTGATGGCGAGAGCGGTCTGCCGGCGAAAATGTTGAATTCTAAACAGTGAAACGGCTCATGAAGAAGAGTTTTTTCCTTTGCGGATTATTGGTTTTCGCGTTGTCGTCGTGTCTGAGTAGCGACGACCCGGAAACGACAGTAGCATATCAGGACACGGGATTGACTTCGTTTTCGGTGGGAGCGCTGAAGCAAACGCTCCAGACGAAGGGTTCCGCAGGCCAGGACAGCACTTATACGAAAACCGTGGCAGGAAGCACTTATGCTTTCACCATCGACCAGCAGCAAGGACTGGTCTATAACGTCGATTCGCTGCCGGTGAACACCGATGTTTCGCGCGTGGCTTGCACGGCCACGACGAAGAATCTGGGCTCGATAGTCATCAATCGCCGCACGCACGACGGCCTTCGCGACAGTCTTGTGGTCTATTCCAGTGCCGACTCGCTCGACTTCACGAACCCCGTGGAGTTCCGCGTCTATAACCAGGCGGGAACGGCCTTCCGGAAATACATGGTTGAACTCAGGGTGCATCGGCAGACGGCCGACGAATTCCACTGGACGCAGCAGTCGCTCACCGACGAGCAGTTTGCCGACTTGTTGGCCTTGCGACAGCAGCCGCAGAACGTGGCCGGCGTGATTGGCGACGACGGGCTCGACGCGCCGACCGAATGGCTGCCGACAAGCGACCTGAACGTCGGAATCTTGCCCACAAAGACCAACGACGACTTGTATCTGAAGATTCTGGTGGGCAACCGCGACGCAGAGGCCTATCCCGCAGACTCCACGGCGATGGTTTGGTGCAAGATTGCAGAGTTGGGCGTCGAAGGCGGCGGCTGGTTCTTCTTCACGCCGACGTCGAGCAACCGCAACCAACTGCCGCGCATGAAGGACTTGCAGATGGTGGTCTATGACGGCCTGCTCGTGGCCATTGGCGGCAGCGGCATCGGGGCCTGTACGAGCGCACCCTATGCGAAATTCTACGAAAGCAAGGACAACGGACTGACGTGGCATTCGTCGGCCAACATCAGTTTCCCCGAAGGCTTTGCCAGCGACGGAAAATGGGCGATGGTGGTCGATGCCGACAAGCACCTCTGGCTCATCGATGAAAACAGCCGGCAGGCGTGGCGCGGTTATCTGAACAAGAAGAAGTGGGAGCAAGAATGAAGATTCTGACGTCGATTGGGCAGTGTGGAGCGATGAAGTTCATCGTGTTGGTGATGTTTTTGGGCATAACCACGACTTCCCGCGCCCAGAGCGACCCGGAATACATGATGGAAATCGGCGCAGGAGCCGGTCTGACGGGCTATCTCGGCGACTTCAACGGCAACCTGACGAAAAACCTGCAGCCGATGGTCTCGGGCGTGTTTCGCACGCTGTTCAACCCTCACGCAGGGCTGAAATTCTCGGCCTCGTGGGGAAAACTGAAGGGCTCGTCGAAAAACGTGGAGACCTACTACCCCGAATTCCGTCCCGACGACCTTTCGCCGACACGCGAGGTGCTGCCCTACGACTTCAGCCACACGCTGGTAGATGCCAGTTGTGTCTTTGAATATAACTTCTGGCCCTACGGCACGGGTCGCGACTATCGCGGAGCAAAGCGGCTGACGCCATTCATCTTCGGAGGAATCGGCGCGACATTCGTCTCCGGCGGGCCGAAAAACGTGTTCACGGGCAATGTGCCGCTGGGCATCGGTGTGAAATACAAACTCGCCAGCCGACTGAACCTCGGCGTGGAGTGGGGCGTGCACTTTTCGATGAGCGACGAACTCGACGGCGTGAAAGACCCCTACAACGTGGCGTCGAAAGGCATTTTCAAGAACACCGACTGCTATTCGACCCTGCAAGTGACGCTGACCTACAGTTTCAAGGAGCGGTGCGTGACGTGCTGGAAGGAATGATGAAGGAATAAAATGAAGGATATGAAAATACCAGAACATATCGCCATTATCATGGATGGCAACGGCCGCTGGGCCACGGAAAAAGGACTGCCGCGCAACGCAGGCCATCAGGCAGGCGTGGAAACGGTGCGCCGAATCACCGCCGAGTGCGTGCGCATGGGCGTGAAATACCTCACGCTCTACACCTTCTCGACGGAAAACTGGAACCGTCCGGCCGATGAAATCTCGGCACTGATGGGGTTGGTGCTCACCTCGCTCGAAGACGAGATTTTCATGAAGCACAACGTGCGCTTCCGCGTCATCGGCGACATGACGCGCCTGCCCGACGACGTGCGCCGGAAACTGTGCGAAACCGAGGCCCACACCGCCCAAAACGACACGATGACGATGGTGGTGGCGCTGAGTTACTCCAGCCGCTGGGAAATCACCGAGGCCGTCAGGCAAATCGTCGCAGAGGGTGGCGACGTGGAAGCCATCACCGAGGACTTCGTCAGCCAGCATTTGCAGACCAGTTTCATGCCCGACCCCGACCTGCTCATCCGCACGGGCGGCGAGTTGCGCATCTCGAACTATCTGCTCTGGCAAATCGCCTATTCCGAACTCTATTTCTGCGACATCTACTGGCCCGACTTCAGCGAAAACGACCTGCACAAGGCCGTCGAGAGCTATCAAAGTCGCCAGCGCCGGTTCGGAAAAACCGAGGCACAGGTGGAGGAGGAAAGTTGACCCACCCCCAACCCCTCCCAACAGGGTGGGGAGTAATTACAACTTGAAAATGAATCAATTATGAATATAAATTTTAAGAATATGACAAAAATAATGACAACTCCCCGCCCTTTAGGGAGGGGCTGGGGGCGG
>JAFUVC010000026.1 GCA_017483785.1 Prevotella sp. | reverse complement strand
TTTTGGAAGGGGCTGCAAAGATACCAATTTTTCCATCAGGGAGAGAGGGATTTTCCCTCTTTCTCCTGAAAAAAACGTTTCTTCTCAGTTCCCTGTTATTTTCTCCAAAAGTTGCATTTCTTAATTGAACTTACGTTTTCCGCGACTTTCTGAGCCATTTTGTCCATGCCCAAGTGCGGTCGGCAAGGGTGAGGAGCAGCAGCGGCAGTGCAAACCAGAGCAGAATGGCGATGATTTTGTTGGTCGTGGAAATTTCCGACGGCGACAGCAGTTCCTCGGTGGTGGGAAGTTGGTTGTGGCTCCATTTTCCGGCCACGGCTCCGTCGTGGAGCAGCACCAGCCCGGGATTGGAGCGGATGATGGTTTTCAGCGTGGTTTCGTCGGTCGTGCAGAAGGGATATTCGGCTCCCGTCAGGTCAACCCATCGGGCTATGGCCTTGTCGGTGCTCGCCGTGAGGCAGTAGAAGGGAATGTCGTGCTCGACGGCATAATCGTGAATCTGGTTGATTTCGCCGAAATTGGTGTCGTCGGCCTTTTGCAGATGGGGGGCAATGAGGAGCAGCGTGTGGCCCGGGTTGCTGAGAATCTGGTCGGTGAGGTCTTGCTGGTCGGCCATGAGCACGACGGAGAAGTCGTGGATGGGCGGAACGTAGCCTTTTTCAATCTCCACGGTCTTCGAATCGACGAAAGTCCACGTGGAATCGGGGTAGTTTTCGAGCGAAAATTCCTGTTGCTGCCCGTTTTTCTCCATGATGAAGGTCGTCTCGAACTTCGGCTGTGGCGCATCGTCGGGGATTTCCATGCCTTCGCGGATGCTCGCGCCCACGTGGTAGGGCCGGAAGTCGAATGGCGGCAGCGTGTAGAGGCTCCACAGGCTCGACAATACAATAAATATAATGGAGTAGTTGACGCCAATCCACTGGTTAGGCTCGGAAATGAAGCGGACCATGCGCAGCGGCTGCCATGCCACGACCAAGGCGCAGAGCAGCAGGACGATGTTCTTGGCGAAAGTCTGGCCGTTGGTCAGTTTCAGCGCGTCGCCGAAGCATCCGCAGTCCTCAATCGGGTTGGCAATGACGAGCCAGAGCGTAATCAGCGTCATCACGGCCATGAAAACGAGTGTGATGCGCGACGTCTGCCGCCGGTGAAGCGCAAACAGGAGAAAAATGCCCAAGCAGAACTCCAAGGCCGACAGCATGACCGACAGGCAGAGCGTCAGCCAGTCGGGAGCCACGACGGCGAGCCCCGCCGCCTCGGCGTAGTCTTGCAGTTTATACTGCGTGCCTAAAGGGTCGATGGCCTTGACGTAGCCCGAGAAAATAAACGTCGCCGCGAGGATGAAGCGGCAGATGTTGACGGCGATACTCCTAACCTTCGACATGGCGTTTCCCCCTTATTTTATTGGAGTTTGATGCAGCCGAAAACGGCGTAGTTGATAATGTCCATGTAGTTGGAGTCGATGCCCTCGCTCACTTTCACGTCTTCGCCCTTCAACTGCAGGTCTTCCATCTCCTTGATGCGCTGCAGTTTCGTCAGGATGAAGTCGGTGTATGAACTGACGCGCATCGAGCGCCAAGCCTCGTCGTAGTCGTGGTTTTTCTTGAGCATCAGTTCCAGTGCCTCCTGTGCGTGGCGGTCGTAGAGCGCCATCGCCTCGTCGGGCGTCATGTCAACCTTGTCGGCATAGCCGCACTCCAACTGCACCAGTCCGACGATGCCGTAGTTGATGAGCGCCACGAATTCCGGCCGGATGCCTTCGCCCACTTTCGAGTCTTTTTTCTCTTCCAGCGAGCGAATGCGCTTGGCCTTGATATACAGTTGGTCGGTGAGCGACGAGGGTCGCAAGATGCGCCACGAGGCCCCGTAGTCGTGTAGTTTCTCGTGGAAAAGCGTACGGCATTCCTCCATTACGCTGCGAAATTCTTGTTCTGTGTTCATTTGTGTATTCCGTCCATTCGTTTTCTAATCATGCGAACCACGCCGATGAGTGCCTCGTAGCGGGCTTGCAGTGAATCTTTCTTCACGCCCAGCATATTGCGCTCGTAGATGCGCTTTTCGGCGTTCATCTGGGCAGTTGTGGCTTGGAGCAGCGAGTCGGTCACGGCAATGTCTGCCTGCGCCATTTTCAGCGATGCCTCCTGCCATATTCGCAACACCTTTCGACGCGCATCAACGGCTTTCGGGAAGTGTGCGCGCAACGATTCTATGGAGTCGAGCGCCGCGCGATAGTCGCCCTGTCGGTAAAGTTGCTCAATTTCGGCGAGCAGTGGGGCGGCTTCGTCGTCGGCGTTCTTCTGCTTACAGCCCGACAGCAGGCAAATTGCTGCCATTGCGAGAAATAAAGTCTTTTTCATGCTTGCAAAGGTAGTGGAATTTACAGATAAAACAAAAGAAATAACATTTTTTTAGTCATTGAATGAAAAAAAATCGTAACTTTGCCATCAAAATTGATAAACGATGAAACTATACAGCGACAAGGAACTCTCGGAAATCCTCGACAGGCCGATTTTCCACCTGATTGGCGACTGTGCCGACGAACTCGGCATGGAATGCTATGTGGTGGGCGGGTTCGTGCGCGACATTTTCCTTGAACGGCCGTCGAAAGACATCGACGTGGTGGTAGTCGGGAGTGGCATCCGCGTGGCCGAACTGCTGAAGGAAAAACTCGGCAGAAAGGCGCATCTGAGCGTTTTTAAGAATTTTGGGACGGCGCAGGTACTCATTAGAGAACAGTTGATAGCGAACAGTGAACAGTTTTTGATTAGTCATAGTGTAAATGATGAAATGCAAAAGGAAAAGCCATTCAGAAACTATTCACTATTCACTATTCACTATCCACTCGAAGTGGAATTCGTCGGCGCACGCCGCGAGAGTTACAGCCACGACTCCCGAAAGCCCATCGTCGAGGACGGAACGCTCGAAGACGACCAGAACCGTCGCGATTTCACCATCAACGCGATGGCCATCTGCCTGAACAAAGGGCGGTTCGGCGAACTCGTGGACCCGTTCGACGGCCTCTACGACCTCGAAGACGGCATCGTCCGCACGCCGCTCGACCCCGACATCACTTTCAGCGACGACCCGCTACGGATGCTCCGCTGCGTGCGCTTCGCCACGCAACTGGGTTTCTACATCGAAGACGAGACTTTCGAGGCACTGGGTCGCAATGCCGAGCGGCTGAAAATCATCAGCGGCGAGCGCATTCAGGACGAACTCAACAAAATCATCCTTTCGCCGCACCCCAGCACGGGCTTCGACTACCTCTATCGCTCGGGGCTGCTGCAACTCATTCTGCCCGAACTCACCGCGCTCGACGACGTGCAGACCGTGAACGGACGAAGCCACAAAAACAATTTTTACCACACGCTGGAAGTGCTGGAAAACATTGCAGCCCCCCATTCGGCCCCCGAGGGGGCTACAATAGCTTCTGCAAACAATTCCAAGACTAACGAAGCCCCCTCGGGGGCCGTAGGGGGGGCTTTATGGCTACGCTGGGCCGCGCTGCTCCACGACATCGGAAAAATGAAGACGCGACGCTGGGAACAGGCCGTAGGCTGGACGTTCTACAACCATAATTACGTGGGTGCGAAGATGGTGCCGCAGATTTTCCGACGGTTGAAACTGCCGATGGACGCGAAGATGAAATACGTGCAGAAACTCGTCGATTTGCACATGCGGCCCATTGTCATCGCCGAGGATCAGGTGACCGACTCCGCCGTCAGACGACTGCTGAACGATGCTGGCGACGACATCAACGACCTGATGACGCTCTGCGAGGCCGATATCACCTCGAAAAATTCGCAGCGGAAACAGCGTTTCCTGCAAAATTTCCAAATCGTGCGCGAGAAACTCGCCGATTTGCAGGTGCGCGACTACAAACGACTGCTACAACCTGTCATCGACGGCAACGAAATTATGGAAATGTTCCAGTTGAAGCCGTCTCGCGAGGTTGGCGAACTGAAACAAACGCTCAAGGATGCCGTGCTCGACAACCGCGTGCCCAACGAGCGTGAGCCGCTCATGCAACTGCTCATGGAAAAGGCCCGCGAAATGGGGCTGACAACTGAAAAGACGACTAAAAACTGATAAATTCGTATGAAAAATCTATTTTTATTGCTACTGACAATCTTCGGCCTGAGCACCCAAGACGCGGCGGCCTGCACATCCATCATCGTGTCGGGGAAGGCCACGGCCGACGGCCGCCCCGTCATTTTCAAGAATCGCGACACAGGAACGCTCGAAAATCGGATGATGGTTGTTCAAGGACGGCGATTTCGCTACGTCGGCCTCGTCAATTCCTCCGATTCGCTGCCTGAAAGCGTCTGGGGAGGCCACAACGACGCAGGTTTCGCCATCATCAACACGGCGGCCTACAACCTTAACGGCGACGAGGGCGACACCGACGGCGACGGCATCCTGATTCGCAAGGCACTGGGCCTTTGCGCCACTGTCGAGGACTTCGAAATGCTGCTCGACACGATTGCCAAGCCCATGAATGTCAATTCCAACTTCGGCGTGCTCGACACCCACGGCTGCTGCGCCTACTTTGAAACCGGCCATTACAAATACGTGAAATTCGACGTCAACGACCCGTCGGTGGCCCCCGATGGCTACCTGATGCGCACCAATTTCGGCACGACGGGCAACCACAGTTTAGACCAGGGCGTAGAGCGATTTTGCGCCATCACCGACTACATGAACGAGGCCGTCGGCAAGGGCAAATTCGACGCGGCGCACCTGATTTGCTCCATTCCGCGCCATTTCACGCACGGACTGACGAAAATGAAACTGGAAGATTTCATGCCCGCAACCGCAAACGACGTTCAAATGTTCCCCATCAGCGACTACATCACGCGCTATTCCACGGCCTCGGCCATCCTCGTTCAGGGCATCCTGCCCGACGAGCGGCCCGAAAACATGGTCAGTTGGACCATCATCGGCTCGCCGATGACCGCCGTAGCCGTGCCAGTCGTGCTCCTGCCGTCGGGAAAACTGCCCGAAATGCTCGGCGACGACGGCACAGGCCACGCTCGCCTCAACTCGCTCTCGCTCTCGCTGAAAAATCGGATTTTCCCGCTCAAAAGCGGCAACACAATGGCCTATATCGACCTCTCGAAACTGATGAACCGAGCCCAGACGGGAACCGTCCAGTTGCTGCAGCCCGTTGAGCAGGAAGTCGTGGCAAAAGGTCTTCAAACCATCGAAAAACTCCGCAGGAAACGCGATTTCAAGGCCGTCGAAAACTATTACAAATGGGTCGATGACTTCCTCGCCGCGCAGTATCGGCAGTTGTTTGAATGATACGGAAAAAGAGAGGCGAAACCTCTCTTTTTCTTTTAAAAAGTGACTCGTTTGGGGCTCGAACCCAAGACCCCAACATTAAAAGTGTTGTGCTCTACCAACTGAGCTAACGAGTCTCCGTTTTTGCGATTTTCGTTGAAATCGGCTGCAAAGGTAATCTATTTTTTTGATTCCGCCAAATTTTCTGGCAATTTTTCTTCGTCCGAAGATTCAACTCCAAAATGCAACTACGTCTGCAAAGGTATGAAAAAAGTCTGAACCGGAGCCTTGAATCCGAGTTTTTTTCTTGGCCTTGCATTGATTTTATACTGTATTTGTTTAATTTGCTCTTCTGT
>JAFUVC010000025.1 GCA_017483785.1 Prevotella sp. | reverse complement strand
TCGCCAGTGCCTGAGCGACTTCCCGGGCGTGGAACACCGGCTGGAGAAAGTTTGTCGCGTGCGCGGCGTGGAGTATATCAACGACTCGAAGGCCACCAACGTGGATGCCTGCTGGTATGCGCTGGAAAGCATGAAGACGCCGACAATCCTCATCATCGGCGGACTCGACAAGGGCAACGACTATTCGACCATCATCCCGCTCGTCAAGGAGAAGTGCGTGGGGCTGGTCTATCTCGGTGCCGACAACAAGAAACTGCACGACAATTTCGACGCGCTGGGACTGCCCGTGCGCGACGTCAGGTCGATGAAAGACTGCGTCGAAGCCTGCTACGAAATGGCCCGGCCCGGCGACACCGTGCTGCTCTCACCCTGCTGTGCCTCGTTCGACCTGTTCAAGAACATGGAAGACCGCGGCGAGCAGTTCAAATCATTGGTTCGGAGTTTATAGTTCATAGTTCATAATTCGTAGTTCATAGTTTATAGTTTATAGTTCATAGTTCATAGTTAGGTGATTAACAAGACATTAAATAATATTTTCAAGGGCGACAAGGTCATCTGGATGGTCTTCTTCTTCCTGTGCATCATCAGCGTGATTGAGGTGTATTCCGCCTCGTCGCAACTGACGTACAAGAGCGGCAGCTATCTGGCACCCGTCATGAGGCACATCGGCATTCTGGTGCTGGGCATCATCTGCATGGTCATCACACTGAACATCAAGTGCAAGTATTTCAAGATTGTGACGCCATTCTTGCTGATTATCTCGGTGCTGATGCTGATTTGGGCACTCATCGGCGGACAAGACACCAACGACGCCGCGCGATGGGTGGGCTTCGGGTTTCTGAAGTTCCAGCCGTCGGAGATAGCGAAAGGCACGCTCGTGCTGGCCACGGCCCAGATTTTGAGTGCGCTGCAGACCGACAAAGGGGCCGACAGCCATGCCTTCGGCTATATCCTCATCGTCTGCGCGGCTATCGTGCCGCTGATTCTCGTCGAAAACTTCTCGACGGCCTTCCTGCTGTGCGTCGTGGTGTTCATGATGATGATTCTGGGGCGCATTCCCATCCAGCAACTCGGCAAACTGCTCGGTGTGGTGGTGCTTTTGGCTGCACTTTTCATCGGACTCATCATGTTTTTGGGCCACGACACGAAGACCGTTGACCCTGAGCAGACGCTCGTGCAGCAGGTGGACGACGATGCCGACGGCCAGACGAAGGAGAAAGAGTCGGGAATCGCGAAGGTTTTCCACCGTTTCGACACGTGGAAGGCGCGAATCATGGATTTCTTCGACGACACGGAGGTGACGCCCGAAGAGGTTGACCTCGTGGGCAAGGGTGCCCAGAAAAACCACGCGAAAGTGGCCATCGTCACGTCGAACATCATCGGAAAGGGCCCCGGAAACTCCGTGCAGCGCGACTTCCTGTCGCAGGCCTTCTCCGACTTCATCTACGCGATTATCATCGAGGAAATGGGCTTTCTCGGCGCAGTTTTCGTGGCCATGCTCTATATCATACTGCTGTTCCGAACGGGCCGCATCGCCAACCGCTGCGAAAACAACTTCCCGGCCTTCCTCGCCATGGGAATTGCGCTGCTGCTCACCACGCAGGCGCTGTTCAACATGTGTGTGGCCGTGGGACTTGCCCCCGTCACCGGCCAGCCACTGCCGCTCATCAGCCGAGGCGGCACGTCGTCGGTCATCAACTGCGTCTATCTGGGCGTGATTCTGAGCATCAGCCGCTCAGCCAAGAAGAAATTAGAAGGAGCCAAGAGTTATGGATAAGAAATTAAGAGTCATCATCAGCGGAGGCGGCACGGGAGGCCACATCTTCCCCGCCATTTCCATTGCCAACGCCATTCGTGAACTGCGGCCCGAGGCCGAGATTCTGTTTGTCGGTGCCGAGGGTCGCATGGAAATGCAGCGCGTGCCGTCGGCAGGCTACGACATCAAGGGACTGCCCATCTGCGGTTTCAACCGCTCGAACCTGCTGAAAAACGTCGCGCTGCCCTATAAAATGTGGAAAAGCGACCGCATGGTCAGGAAAATCATCCGCGAATTCAAGCCCGACGTGGCCGTCGGCGTGGGTGGCTACGCCAGTTTCCCGACGCTGAAGGCGGCCTCGGCCATGGGCATTCCCTGCCTGATTCAAGAGCAAAACTCCTTCGCCGGAAAAACGAACATCATTTTGGGCAAAAAAGCGCAAAAAATCTGCGTTGCCTACGATGAAATGGAGCGTTTTTTCCCCTCCGACCGCATTTTGATGACGGGAAATCCCGTTCGGAAAGCGCTGCTCGAGACGACCATCACGCGCGACGATGCCATTCGCTCGCTCGGCTTCGACCCGCAGAAAAAGACCATTCTGCTCGTGGGCGGAAGTCTCGGCGCACGCACGCTCAACGAGAGCGTGATGCAGCATCTGGACCTTGTGGCTGACCACAGCGACATCCAGTTCTTCTGGCAGACGGGAAAATACTACAGCGCACAAATTGCCGAGCAAATGAAGGTGAAAAAACAGCCCGAAAACCTAAAAATCACCGATTTCATCGGAGATATGGGCGTTGCCTACAAGGCTGCCGACCTCGTCATCAGCCGAGCCGGAGCCAGCAGCATCTCGGAATTCTGCCTGATTGGAAAGCCCGTCATTCTCGTGCCGAGCCTGAATGTGACCGAAGACCACCAGACGAAAAACGCGCTCGCGCTGGTGAACAAGGATGCCGCGCTCTACGTCAAGGACGCCGAGGCCCCCGAAACGCTGCTCGACCTCGCCATCCAGACCGTCAACGACGCCGAGAAACTGAAGTCGCTCAGCGAGAACGTGCTGAAACTGGCCCTTCCCAACTCGGCGGAAATCATTGCCAAAGAAGTGATTCAATTAGCAAAAAAATAAACAAGAATATGGAACCCAAAAACATCAAAGCAGTCTATTTCATCGGAGCCGGAGGCATCGGAATGAGTGCCATCGCCCGCTTTTTCATAAGTCGCGGAAAGGTCGTGGCCGGCTACGACAAGACCCCTTCTGACCTCACCCGAAGGCTGGAGCGGGAAGGAATGCTGCTCCACTACGATGAAAGCGTGGAAAAAATACCCCAGGCCTGCAAAAATCCCGAGCAGACGCTGGTGGTTTACACACCTGCCGTGCCTGCCGAGCACGAGGAATTGGTGTGGTTCCGCGCCAACGGCTTTGAAATCCAGAAGCGCGCCCAGGTGCTCGGCACACTCACGCGCACCCACAAAGGGCTCTGCGTGGCGGGAACGCACGGAAAAACCACCACGTCGAGCATGTGCGCCCATATTCTGCACAAAAGTCATGTGGAATGCAACGCTTTTCTCGGTGGAATCACCCAAAATTACGGCACGAACTTCCTTCTGTCGGACAAAAGCGACTACGTCGTCATCGAGGCCGACGAGTTCGACCGCTCGTTCCACTGGCTGCGCCCGTGGATGAGCGTCATCACCTCGACCGACCCCGACCACCTCGACATCTACGGAACGGAAGCGGCCTATCTCGAGGCGTTCCGCCACTATACCACGCTGATTCAGCCCGGCGGCGCGCTCATCGTGCGGCGCGGAGTGGCCATGAAGCCCGACGTTCAGGAGGGTGTCCGCGTCTTTGAATACAGTCGCGACGAGGGCGATTTCCACGCTGAAAACGTCCAAATCGGCAACGGCGAAATCACGTTCGACTTCGTTTCGCCGATTGAACGCGTGAACAACGTGAAACTCGGCCATCCCATCCCCATCAACATTGAAAACGCCGTCGGCGCAATGGCGATGGCCCAACTCAGCGGATGCACGCCCGAGGAACTACGCTACGGGATGGGCACCTATCTGGGCGTGGAGCGAAGGTTCGACTTCCGCGTGAAAGACGACCGCCACGTGCTCATCTCCGACTACGCCCACCATCCGAAGGAGATTCTCGAAAGTGCCCGCAGCATCCGCCAACTCTATCAGGACCGGAAAATCACGGTCATCTTCCAGCCGCATCTCTACACGCGGACACGCGATTTCTACCGCGAGTTTGCCGATGCGCTGAGCCTGCTCGACGAGGTGATTCTCTGCGACATCTACCCCGCCCGCGAAGAGCCGATTCCGGGCGTCACGAGCAAAATCATCTACGACCAACTGCGCGAGGGCGTGGAAAAGAGCATGGTGAGCCTCGACGGCGTGATGCCGCTCGTGGAAAGTCGCGATTTCGACGTGCTTGTCATCCTCGGAGCCGGCGATTTGGACAATTTCGTGCCGAAAATTGAGAAATATTGGAGAAGAAGGGAATAGAGATTAGAGATTAGTGATGAAGATGAAAATAAAGAATATCAACTGGAAAAAAGTGGTGACCATCGTGCTCGACGTGGCGCTTGCGGCCTACTTGGTGATTGCCGTCACGGCTTTCAACAAGCCCGACGAGACGTCGCAGGTATGCACGAAGGTGCTCATCAACATTGCCGACGAGACGGCCAACGGATTCATCAAGTCGAAAGAAGTCAAAAACCGGCTCGAAAGCCAGAAACTGCATCCGCTGGGCAAGCCCATGCGCTATGTTGACACCCGGAAAATCGAGGAGACGCTGAAAGCAAGCCCCTTCGTGCAGTCGGCCGAGTGCTACAAGACACAGGGCGGCCACGTCAACATCACCATCACGCAGCGAATGCCGCTGGTCAGGGTCAAGGCCAAGAACGGCGACGACTACTACCTCGACGACAACGACTGCATCATGCCCAACTCGCAGTACACGAGCGACCTGATTATCGCCACGGGCAACATCGACCGCACGTTTGCCACAACCACCATCTCGCCGCTCAGCAAGGCCATCATGCAGAACGACCTCTGGAAAAACCAGATTGTGCAAATCAACGTGCTCGACGACAACGGCATTGAACTCGTTCCGCGCGTGGGCGAACATATTATCTATATCGGACACCTTCCCACGGAAAAACCTGCCGAAAAAGGCAAGAAAATCGGCGAATACGTCATGAAAAAGCTCGACACACTGGAGAAATTCTACCGTTTCGGCCTCTCGCAAGCCGGATGGAACAAATATAAATACATCAACTTGGAGTTCGACAACCAGATTATCTGCAAGAAAAAGTAGAAATTGTAAAATCAAAATATAAAAGATTATGCCAAAAGAATTTATTGTAGCTATTGAGCTCGGTTCATCGAAGATAACCGGCATTGCAGGAAAGAAGAACCTTGACGGCAGCATCTCCATCTTGGCCGTAGTCCAGGAAGAGTCTGCATCGTGTATTCGCAAGGGCGTGGTTTACAACATCGACAAGACCGTCATGTGCGTGACCAACATTGTCAAGAAACTGGAAACGACCCTGAAATCGAAGATTTCGCAAGTGGTCGTGGGCGTAGGCGGACAGAGCATCCGCAGCATCAAAAACGTCATTCTCAAGGAAATGGCGGGCCAGACCACCGTCACCCAGGAGATGATTAACGAACTGATGGACGGCAACCGCAACATGGACTACACCGAACAGGAAATCCTCGACGCCGTCACGCAAGAGTACAAGGTGGATCAGCAGTATCAGCTCGACCCCGTGGGCATTCAGTGCTCGCGACTCGAGGGCAATTTCCTGAACATTCTCTGGCGGAAGCAATTCTACCGCAACCTCAACAAGTGTTTCGAGCAGGCAGGAATCGGCATTGCCGAAATGTATCTGGCTCCGCTGGCCATGGCCGACAGCGTGCTCACCGAGACGGAGAAACGCTCGGGCTGCGTACTCGTTGACCTCGGTGCCGACACCACGACCGTCAGCGTCTATTACAAGAACATCCTGCGCCATCTGGCCGTGATTCCGCTCGGCGGCAACAACGTCACCAAAGACATTGCCACGCTGCAAATGGAGGAGACCGACGCTGAGCGCATGAAACTCAAGCACGCCAGTGCCTACACCGACAACGGCGACATCGACAACTCGCTCTCCATTCCCATCGACCAGGACCGCAACATCGTCAGCCGCGACTTCATCAACATCGTGGAGTCCAGAGTAGAGGAAATCATCGAAAATGCGTGGTTCCAAGTGCCCAACGAGTACATCGACAAGTTGCTCGGCGGCATCGTCCTGACGGGCGGCGGCTCCAACATGAAGAACATCGAGCGCGCCTTCCGCAACCACACCCACATCGAGAAAATCCGCGTGGCCAAGTTCGTCACGACCACCATCAACTCAAACTTGAACGAAATCACCATCCACGACGGCACGATGAACACCGTGCTCGGACTGCTCGAAAAGGGCGACATCAACTGCGCCGGAGAAGAAATCACGGGCGACCTCTTTGAATCCGTGACTCCCGAGAAGACGGAACCCAATCCGACGAGGATTCCGCGCCAGTTCGGTGAAATTGCCGGAACGGGCATCGTGCAGACCGAAGAAGAGAAGAAAATGATTGAAGAAGAGGCTCGCCACCGTCGCGAAGAGGAAGAAGAAGCCGAGCGCCAGCAGCAAGCCGAGGAAGCCGAGCGCATCAAACGCGAAAAGCGCGAAAACAGCTTCCTGAATCGCATGTGGCGCTCTGTAAAGAATTTTGGAGGAAAAATCATCGAAGACGAAACCGAATAAACAATCCCCTTTCCACCATCATAATTTCTAATTTTTAATTACTAATTCCTAATTTGCAAGATTATGTTAGACTTCACCGATAGCATCCCCGTCAATGAGGGAAACACCATAGAACAGCAGCAGCCGCTCAAATCCAACATTCTTGACTTTGGCGAGCCCGAGAAAGAAAACAGCATCATCAAAGTCATCGGCGTGGGCGGCGGTGGCGGAAATGCCGTCAACCACATGTATCACGAAGGCATCCACGACGTCACGTTCGTGCTTTGCAACACCGACAGCCAGGCCCTGAACGACTCGCCCGTGCCCGTGCACCTGCAACTCGGAAAAGAGGGTCTCGGAGCCGGAAACAAACCCGAAAAGGCCCGCGAAGCCGCTCAGGAAAGTGCCGAAGACATTCGCAAGATGCTCTCCGAAGGCACCCGAATGGCTTTCATCACCGCCGGCATGGGCGGCGGCACAGGCACGGGCGCAGCACCCTTCATTGCCGAAATATCCAAGGAACTGGGCATCCTCACCGTCGGCATCGTCACCATTCCCTACCGGTTCGAAGGTGACCGGAAAATCGACCAGGCCCTCGACGGCGTCGAGGAAATGTCGAAACACGTCGATGCGCTGCTCGTCATCAACAACGAGCGACTGCGCGAAATCTACCCCGACCTGACCGTGCTCGACGCCTTTGCCAAGGCCGACGACACGCTTTCCATCGCTGCCAAGTCAATCGCGGAAATCATCACCGTCCACGGCCTCATCAACCTCGACTTCAACGACGTGAAAACCGTGCTGAAAGACGGTGGCGTGGCCATCATGTCAACGGGCTACGGCGAGGGCGAAGGTCGCGTCAAGAAAGCCATCGACGACGCGCTCAACTCGCCGCTGCTCAACAACAACGACGTGTTCAACTCGAAGAAAATCCTGCTCTCCATCACATTCGCCAGCGAACATGAGAATCCGGGCCTGACGATGGACGAAATGAACGACGTGAACGACTTCATGCTCAAGTTCGGCGAAGATTTCGAACTCAAGTGGGGTCTCGCCGTCGATAAAGAACTCGGCGAAAAGGTGAAAGTGACCATCCTCGCCACGGGCTTCGGCATTGAAGACGTCGATGGCATGGGCAGCCACTTCCGCAAGCACACCATCGAAGACGCCGAGCGCAAGGCCAAGGAAGACGAGAAGGCCGCCGAGCGCGAGGAGCGCCGCAGGCGATTCTACGACAAAGACGGCAACAACACGCAGTACAAGCGCCGGCCGCACATCTTCCTGTTCCGTCCGGAAGACCTCGACAACGAGGACATCATCCTCGCCGTCGAAAACACGCCGACCTACAAGCGCACACGACAGATGCTCGAAGACATCCGCAAGCAGACTACGGGCGCCAAGCCCGTGGAAAAGCGGGATGAAGCCGACCCTGTGCAGGGACTTATCTCATTTGCCTGATTATCATTTTCTCAAAGTCAATAAAACGACGCGCCTGCCCCGAAAAAATCCGACTTTCGTCCATTTCAAAAGGGCAGGCGCAGGAGACAGAAAGAAAAAAATCAGGAAAAAACTTGCACATTCGAAGAAAAAGTTGTAATTGTGCAGCGTTCAGTGGAATGAGGGGCTCAGATGAGGGCTCCTCATTCGTTATAATAAACCAGATTTGAATATGATTGACAAAAGTGTCGTAAGAGAAATTGTAGAGCAATGGCTGGAAGGCAAGGAATACTTCCTCGTTGACATTGAAGTGAGTGCCGACGACCGCATCGTCGTGGAAATCGACCACGCCGACGGCGTTTGGATTGAAGACTGCGTGGAACTGAGCAAGTTCGTAGAAGAACACCTCAGCCGCGACGAGCAGGACTACGAACTCGAAGTGGGCTCGGCCGGGCTCGGACAGCCGTTCAAAGTGGTGCAGCAATACGTGAACCACGTCGGAAAAGACGTGGAAGTGCTCACCGCCGACGGAAAGAAGGTCCAGGGCGTGCTCACCGCCGTCGAAGAACCCCGGTTCACCGTCAGATGGCAAGAGAAAGTGAAAGTTGAAGGCAAGAAGCACCCCGTGATGCAAGACGTGGAGCAGGCCTTCGACATGAACAAGGTGAAATACTGCAAATACCTGTTCAACGTCTAAAGAAAAGAACATAAAATCAAAAATTAAGATAATGGCAACAAGAAAAGAACAAACCATCAGCATGATCGACACCTTCAAGGAGTTTAAAGACACCAAGAACATCGATCGCACAACCCTCGTGAGCGTATTGGAAGAAAGTTTCCGCAACGTACTCGCCAAGATTTTCGGGTCTGACGAGAACTTCGACGTCATCGTGAACCCCGACAAGGGCGACTTTGAAATCTATCGCAACCGCATCGTCGTGGCCGACGGTGAAGTGTCGGACCAGAACAAGGAAATCGCCCTGAGAGAAGCCCGGATGATTGAGCCCGACTACGAAGAAGGCGAGGAACTTTCCGAGCCCGTTGACTTCACGAAATTCGGCCGCCGAGCCATCCTGAACCTCCGCCAGACACTGGCCTCGAAGATTCTGGAACTCGAGCACGACACGCTCTACAACAAGTACAAAGACCGCGTCGGTCAAATCATCTCCAGCGAAGTCTATCAGATGTGGAAGCGCGAAATCCTGCTCATCGACGACGAGGGCAACGAACTCATCCTGCCGAAGCAGGAACAGATTCCCAACGACCAGTATCGCAAGGGCGAGACCATCCGCGCCATCATCCATCAGGTGACCACCGAGAACAACAACCCGAAGATTTACCTCTCGCGCACCAGCCCCCTGTTCTTGCAGCGGCTGCTCGAGGCCGAGGTGCCCGAAATCAACGACGGGCTCATCTCCATCAAGAAAATCGCCCGCATGCCCGGCGAGCGCGCCAAAATCGCCGTTGAGAGTTACGACGAGCGCATCGACCCCGTGGGCGCCTGCGTCGGCGTGAAGGGAAGCCGCGTTCACGGCATCGTTCGCGAACTGAACAACGAGAACATCGACGTCATCAACTACACGTCGAACATCAAGCTCTTCATCCAGCGCGCCCTGAGCCCCGCGAAAGTGTCGAGCATCATCGTCGATGAGGAAAACCACAAGGCCGAAGTCTATCTCAAGCCCGAGGAAGTGAGCCTCGCCATCGGTCGCAACGGCCTGAACATCAAGTTGGCCTCGATGCTGACGGAATACACCATCGACGTGTTCCGCGAAGTGGCCGAAAACGACGACGAAGACATCTACCTCGACGAATTTGCCGACGAAGTGGACCAGTGGATTATCGACGCCATCAAGGCACTCGGCTTAGACACCGCCAAGGCCGTCATCAACGCGCCGCGCGAAATGCTGGTGGAGAAAGCCGACCTTGAGGAAGAAACTGTTGACCATCTGCTCGAAGTGCTGAAAGCAGAGTTTGAGTAAAATTTAATCATTGAAAATTGATAACTGAAAAATAAAAAGGATGAGCGTCAGATTAAATAAAGCATTACGAGAATTAAACATCGGACTTCAGACAGCAGTGGAGTTTCTTGAGAAGAAAAGCGAACTGGGCGAATTCAAGGCCGAGTTAAGCTTCAAACTCAACGACGAGCAATACCAGGCCCTTGTCGAGCATTTCCAGCAAGACAAGCAGGTGCGCAAAGACGTTGACAAGCGCTTTCCCAAGAAACCGAAAGAGAAGCCCGCAACGCCCAAGCCGACGGCAGAACGGGGCGAAGACCTGCTTCCTTCGACAACCACGAAGAAGGCGCAGGAATTCAAGCCGCTGGGCAAAATAGACCTCGACGGAAACAAGAAAAAAACGGAAGAAAAGCCCGTGGCGGTGCAGGAAACGCCGAAAAAGGCTGAAAAACCTGTCGCCAAGGAACCGACGGAGAAGAAAAAGGACGAAAAACCGGCTGCCCCGAAGCCTGAAAAGGAAAAAGAGGCCGTAAAAACCGTTGTTCCCGAAAAAAAGCCCGTCGCAGAGAAAAAGCCCGAGCCTGCTCCGCAGGAAAAGCCGCAGGAAACCCCTGAGAAGAAAACAGAACCCTCCGTCTTCAAACTCAAGAGCGACAAAAAACTGCAAAACACGCCGCAGTTGAAGATTCAGGGTAAAATCGACCTCGACTCGCTCAACCAGAGCACTCGTCCGAAGAAGAAATCGAAGGAAGAGAAGCGCAAGGAACGCGAGGAAAAAGCCGCTCAGGAGCGCGAAAAACAGAGGAAAAAGCGCGTGCGCATCGGCAAGGAGCGCGTGGACATCAACGCCGCCGTGAACCAAGAGCCGATGAGCCCCGCAGCCGACCAAAGCGGCAAGAAGAGCGGCAAGAAGAAGAAAAACCGCGGACGCAACCAGAAACCGCTCGAAGTGAACGAGGAAGACGTGGCCCGTCAGGTGAAGGAAACGCTCGCCCGACTGACCAACAAGCAAAGTCAGAACAAGAAAGGCGCAAAATACCGCAAGGAGAAGCGCGAAGCCGTTCAGGAACGCCTCAACGAGGAGATGAACGCCGAGCAGGCACAGAGCAAGGTGCTGAAACTGACGGAATTCGTCACCGTGAGCGAACTGGCCACGATGATGAACATCTCGCCGATGCAAGTCATATCGACGCTGATGTCGGTGGGCATCATGATGTCCATCAACCAGCGCATGGACGCCGAAACCATCAACCTCGTGGCCGACGAGTTCGGCTTCAAGACCGAATACGTCTCGGCCGAGGTGCAGGAAGCCGTCAGCGAGGTGGAAGACGACGAAAGCGACCTCATCAGCCGCTCGCCCATCGTGACGGTGATGGGACACGTTGACCACGGTAAGACCTCGCTGCTCGACTACATCCGCAAGACAAACGTCATTGCGGGCGAGGCCGGCGGCATCACGCAGCACATCGGCGCCTACAACGTGAAACTCGAAGACGGCCGACGCATCACCTTCCTCGACACCCCGGGCCACGAAGCCTTCACGGCCATGCGCGCCCGTGGTACGCAGGTGACCGACATCGCCATCCTCATCAGCGCCGCCGACGACTCGGTGATGCCCACCACGAAGGAGGCCATCGCCCACGCACAGGCGGCCAACGTGCCGATGGTGTTCGCCATCAACAAGATTGACAAGCCGGGGGCCAATCCCGACAAAATCCGCGAAGACCTCTCGCACATGAACCTGCTCGTGGAGGAATGGGGCGGAAAATACCAGTCGCAGGAAATCAGCGCGAAGCAAGGCATCGGCGTGCAGGAACTGCTCGAAAAAGTGCTGCTCGAGGCCGAAATGCTCGAACTGAAGGCCAACCCGAACCGCAAGGCCACGGGTTCCATCATCGAATCGAGCCTCGACAAGGGTCGCGGCTACGTCTCGACGGTGCTCGTCTCGAACGGAACGCTGAAAATCGGCGACAATGTCATCGCCGGAACGGCCTACGGCCGCATCAAGGCCATGTTCAACGAGCGCAACCAGCGCATCACCGAGGCCAAGCCCGCCGAACCATGCATCATTCTCGGCCTGAACGGCGCTCCGACGGCCGGCGACACCTTCCACGTGCTCGAAACCGAGCAGGAAGCCCGCGACATTGCCAACAAGCGACTCCAATTGCAGCGCGAACAAGGCCTGCGCACGCAGAAGAAGTTCACGCTCGACGATATTTCACACCGCATCGCCCTCGGCGAGTTCCAC
>JAFUVC010000024.1 GCA_017483785.1 Prevotella sp. | reverse complement strand
CTCTGGTGGTGTTCTTAAATGTCTTCGTCTTGCTGTTCTTGTCCGGAGAATAAGCGACAACGAAAGAGTCCTTGCTGACGTCGATACCAATGTAAGTCATAACAATAGTGAATTTAAACAATATGCAACATCGAAACATCTTGGAACCATCATTACGCATACGGGGTCAGAGCCCAGTGAACTGTCCGGATTCGGATGCTAAGGAGTGGGGGCTGAACATTGTTTACAGTCTTATGACGAATGAAAAATCGGCCTTATTCCACGTCCTTGATGTTGTTAACGAATGCAAAGATAAACAATTTAATTGAATATATAATGAAATATGCGATAGAA
Source organism: Prevotella sp. (assembly GCA_017483785.1). Taxonomy (GTDB): domain Bacteria; phylum Bacteroidota; class Bacteroidia; order Bacteroidales; family Bacteroidaceae; genus Prevotella. The sequence goes on along the minus strand of JAFUVC010000024.1, from coordinate 2,685 downwards.
ATAATTACGACGCTCATCGGCGCACAGCGTATCGGCACACGCGAAGCCGACGTGAGTTTCCTGCTGACAGACAGCCGCTCGCTCTGTTTTCCGGAGGAAACCCTGTTTTTCGCCCTGCGCACGAACCGCAGCGACGGCAGCCAGTATGTCGCTGAACTTTATCGGAACGGCGTGCGCAACTTCGTCTTGAACCGTGACAGTTGGTCGGCGCGAACCGATATTTCAGACTTTCCCGAGGCCAATTTCCTCGTTGTTGACGACACGTTGCGGGCCTTGCAGCGTCTGGCCGCCTTCCACCGGTCTGCCTTCAGCGTTCCTGTGGTCGGAATCACGGGTTCCAACGGCAAGACGATGGTGAAGGAGTGGCTCTACCAATTGTTGGAGGCACACGGGTCGGAAAACGTCACGCGGTCGCCCCGCAGCTATAATTCGCAGATTGGCGTGCCGCTCTCGGTCTGGCTGATGAGCAAGCACACCGACATCGGCGTTTTCGAGGCAGGAATCAGCCAGAAAGGCGAAATGCAGGCCCTGCGCGACATCATTCGCCCCACGATTGCCGTGCTGACCAACTTGGGGGCAGCCCATCAGGAGAATTTTACGTCGGAAGCGGAGAAATGCCGCGAAAAACTGCTGCTTTTCAAGGATGCCGAAACCATCGTGTATTGCGCCGACGACGAAACGGTCAGTCGCGAGGTGTCGGCGATGAATTTCACGGGCGAGCCTCTGGCCTGGTCGCGTCAGCGCAGTGATGTGGCGATGTTCGTCCGGTCTGTCGAGAAAGATTCGGCGAAAACCACCGTAACCTATTCTTTCAAGGGCTCAGCGCCGCAGACGTTCACCATTCCGTTTGTCGATGGGGCTTCCGTGGCCAATGCCGTCGTTTGCGCGACGGTGGCGTTGACGCTCGGGCTTTCTTTCGAGCAAATTTCCGCCCGAATGCCGCTGCTCGAACCCGTGGCCATGCGCCTCGAGGTGAAAGAAGGGCGTAACGGCTGCGTGCTCATCAACGACTCGTATAATTCCGACTTCAATTCGCTCGACATCGCCCTCGATTTCATGCAGCGGAGGCTGTCGAAGGAGCAGGTCGGAAACAAGGTCTGCACGCTGATTCTCAGTGATATTCAGCAGAGCGGACTGTCGCCCGGGCAACTTTATGCCGAGGTGGCATCGCTGGTCGTGAAGCGTGGCGTGCAGAAATTCATCGGAATCGGCCCCGATTTATGCCGTCAGGCCGCGTTGTTCGGTCTTCCCGATGTCCGTTTTTTCGAATCTACGCGCCAGTTCGTCGGCAGTAGGGCGTTTCAGGCCCTTCACGACGAAGTCATCCTGCTGAAAGGTGCTCGCCAGTTCCATTTCGACCAGATTTCCGACTTGCTGGTGGAGAAAGTGCATGAAACCACGCTCGAAGTCAATTTGAAGGCCGTGGTCGATAACTTGAACTACTTCCGCTCGCTGATGAAGCCTTCGACCAAGTTGGTCTGCATGATCAAGGCCGACGCCTACGGCGCCGGAGCCGTTGAAATTGCGAAAACGCTGCAAGACCATCGCGTGGACTATCTGGCGGTGGCGGTGGCCGACGAGGGTGTGACGCTGCGCAAGGCCGGCATCACGGCCAACATCATGGTGATGAACCCCGAAATGTCGTCGTTTAGGACGCTTTTCGACTATAATCTGGAGCCCGAAGTCTATTCTTTCCGCCTGCTCGACGCCCTTGTTTCCGCCGCTGAGCGCGAGGGAATCACGGGTTGGCCCGTCCACGTCAAAATCGACACGGGAATGCATCGTCTGGGCTTTGAAAATGGCGAGATCGACCTGCTCATTGAGCGGCTGAAGAAGCAGTCGGCGGTGATGCCGCGCTCGGTTTTCAGCCATTTCGTGGGGGCCGACAGCAATCAGTTCGACGAATTCTCGGCCCTTCAGTTCCAGCGATTTGAAGACGCGAGCCGCCGCTTGCAGGCCGTTTTCGACCATAAAATCTTGCGCCACATGGACAATTCCGCCGGCATCGAACATTTCCCCGAGCGCCAGATGGACATGTGCCGCCTCGGAATCGGGCTCTACGGCGTGAATCCGTACTCGGCGGTGCCGCTTTCGGTTGTCAGTTCGCTGAAAACAACGATTTTGCAGTTGCGCCACGTGCCGAAAGGCGATTCCGTGGGCTACAGCCGAAAAACCATCGTGGAGCGCGACAGCCTTATCGGAGCCATTCCCATCGGCTATGCCGACGGCCTGAACCGGCTGCTCGGAAACCGCTGCGGCTATTGCATCGTGAATGGGCAGCGCGCCGACTATGTGGGCAACATCTGCATGGATGTGGCGATGATTGACGTGACTGGAATCGACTGCCACGAGGGCGACAGCGTCGAAATTTTCGGGTCGCAACTGCCCGTCAGCGTCATCAGCGAGCAAATCGGCACGATTCCCTACGAAATTCTCACGGCCGTGTCGAATCGCGTGAAACGGGTTTATTTTCAGGAGTAAGGTACGAATAATTTTCAAACCATAAAAATGAACGACAAAAATCTGCCGTTCATTTTCTTTCGCTGTGGAGCTGGAGGGAATAGACCACTCATTTGCTCTAAGCCTCACAAAATTCCAATTCGTTTATATTCAGCCATTTGTGAAAACTACGATTTTCACCTAAGCCTCACTACATGGCGTTAATAATCTCGTTTTGGGGGAGGT
>JAFUVC010000023.1 GCA_017483785.1 Prevotella sp. | reverse complement strand
GACGCCCTACATCAAACAGAAGGAAAATTCGCGTTGGTTTTCGCTGATGAAGATTCCGCTCGGTGTGTATTCGATGGCCGGGCGCGATACAACAAAATGGATTAACCGACTTCTGCAACGCATTGGCGAACAGCCAGTTATCTACGACTCTACTCTTGCGCAGAGAACCTGCCAAGACCTGCAAATCACGATGCGAAACATGGGTTATCTTCATGCCGGAGTGGAGTTGCAGACGAAGACAAAAGGCAAGAAACTGAAGGCGATTTATACGCTGCGCCCGGGTGCGCCATACGACATTCGCGACGTGGCCTACGACATCCACGACGAGCAGATTGCCGACCTGATGCGCGAGGAAGATCAGGGTCGGCTCTTGCGCGAGGGAACCCCTTTCACGGTCGGGAAACTCGACGCGGAGCGCAAGCGCATCACCTCGTTTCTGATGGACCGCGGCTACTACCGTTTCCACAAGGATTTCATCACCTACACGGCCGACTCGGCCAGCAACAGCAACGAAATCGACGTGATGCTCCACTTGTCGAAATACACAACCGGCAACGACGACGAGGAAGAGACGCTCCATCCGCGCTATCGGGTGCGAAACGTCCGATTTTTCAACGGAAATGCGGCCGAGACGGGCGATAAAATCCTGTTGCGCCAAAAAGTGCTCGAAAACAGCACGGCCATCAGGGCAGGGGAGTACTTCAGCAGTGCCGACTTGCAGAAAACCTACAACAATTTCGGGCGGTTGCAGGCCGTGAAATACACGAACATCAAGTTCACCGAAGTGCCCGACTCGAACCTGCTCGACTGCGACATCCACGTGAGCCTCAACAAACCGTCGGTGCTGTCGTTTCAGCCCGAGGGCACCAACACCGCAGGCGACCTCGGCGCAGCGGCCTCGCTCACGTTCGAGAACCGCAACCTGTTTCACGGCTCCGAGGTGCTCAGCGTGCAGTTGCGCGCCGCTTTCGAGGCCATCACGGGCCTCGAAGGCTACCAGAACAAGGACTACGAGGAGTACAGCCTCGAGACGAAACTGACCTTTCCGCGCTTCGTGGCGCCGTTTCTGTCGCGCAATTTCAAGCGACGCAGCACGGCCTCGTCGGAATTGTCGCTGTCCTACAACCTGCAGAACCGCCCCGAGTTCCACCGCCGCGTGTTCTCCACGGCGTGGCGCTATCGCTGGACAAACCAGAACCGCAACGTGAACTACCGCTTCGACCTGCTCGACCTGAACTACGTCCACATGCCGTGGATCAGCGGCACGTTCAAGCACGACTATCTCGACAGTGTCAGCAATCGCAACGCCATCCTGCGCTACAACTACGAAGACCTTTTCATCATGAAAATCGGCTTCGGAATCAGCTATAAACAGGGCAACCATGCCTTCCGCGCCAATGTCGAGACGGCGGGAAACCTGCTCTCGCTCGTGGCGCGGGCCGCCGGCTTCCACCAAAACGCGCAGCAACAGTACACGCTGTTCAACATCGCCTTTGCGCAGTATGCGAAGTTCGACTTCGACTACACCCACCTCTGGCAACTCGACGAGCACAACCAACTCGTGGCCCACGCCGACTTCGGCATTGCCTGGCCCTATGGCAACAGCACGGTGCTGCCCTTCGAGAAGCGCTATTTCTCGGGCGGAGCCAACTCGGTGCGCGGATGGAGCGTGCGCGGACTCGGGCCGGGACGCTTTCGCGGCACCGACGGCCGAATCGACTTCATCAACCAGACGGGCGACATGAAAATCGACCTGAATCTGGAGTATCGCACGAAACTTTTTTGGAAATTCTACGGCGCGGCCTTCATCGACGCGGGCAACATCTGGACGCTCCGAAACTATGCCGACCAGCCCGGCGGACAGTTCAAATTCAACAAGTTCTACGAGGAAATCGCCGTGGCCTACGGTCTGGGCCTCCGACTGAACTTCGACTACTTCGTGTTGCGCTTCGACATGGGCATGAAGGCCATCAATCCGGCCTATCTCACGCCAGAAGAGCACTACGCCATCGTGCATCCGCGCCTGAGTCGCGATTTCTCGTTCCATTTCGCGGTGGGACTGCCGTTCTGAAGCCCCCTCCCGTCCTCCCCCAAAAAGGGGAGGAGATTTTTTCAGAAAAAATTGGTGGTTTGGGGAAAGTTTTGTAATTTTGCATCAGGAAATGAAAGAAAGGGTTTGGATATGTTTTTAACATGTTTATTTCTCAGCATCGTTGTCGCAGTAGTTGTCGGCACTATCGGCGGAATTTTCTTCCCGGAGACGGAGGAGGAGAAGAAGAAGCGGAAGGAGAAAAAATCCTTCTGGTGGCACATGACGCATGACGGAAATTTCCGAAGTAGCGGATATTATTATTAAAAAAAGAATCTCAAGGGATTCTTTTTTTTGTCCTTTTATAATTGATTTTCCGTAACTATCTTTGCAAGCAAAAAAGATAGTTATGTCACTTAGGGTAGAAAATTTCTGTTCAACCCTGTTCCTTGCGCTTTTTTAAATAGAGTTTTCCGACGAAAAACACAACGGCGACAACAAAAACCACGATGATGGCGAGGCTGAGTTGGCGGCTGTATTTCTCGATGACCGTCGGGTCGGCGGCTTTGTAGGCAAGCCAACCGAAGAGCGCGAGCACAAGATTCCACGCGAGCGCCCCGAGGGAGGTGAAGAAGCAGAACGCGGCAAGATTCATCCGCGATAGGCCGGCAGGAATGGAAATCAACTGCCGAATGACGGGAATGAAGCGCCCGACGAGTGTGGAAACGTTGCCGTGGTCGTTGAAATAGGCTTCGGAGCGCTGCAATTTCTCTTCCGAAAGTTGTAGCAATCGGCCTATTCTGCTGCGCGCAAAGGCGTAGATGATGGGACGGCCAAGCCAGAGCGACAGGAAATAGTTGATGAGCGCGCCGAGCAGTGCGCCGAGGGTGCCGAAAACCACCACCAGCCAGATGTTCATTCCGCCCTTGCTCTCGGGGTTGCAGGCCACATAGACTGCCGGCGGAATCACCACTTCCGACGGGAAGGGAATGAACGAACTTTCGACGGTCATCAGCCCGGCCACGGCCCAGTAGTTCATGTGGGCATCGTACCAGTGCAGGAGGTCGGCCATGAAACCCGTTGAGGCCGAGTCGCCGCGCACGGCTTCGGCAATGCCTGACGAGGGTTGTTCGTCGGCGCAAACCGGAAGGCTGAGGCTTGTCGCCACAAGCAGCAAGAATATTATTCTTTTGAACATAACTGATTCGTTTTTTAATTATTTTCTCTATTCTTTATTTTTTATTCACTCTTTTTTCCCTACCAAATACCGGTAATAGTCCTTCGGCTCGACCTCTTCGGGAAACAGGTCGCAGAGCACGATGGCTGCCTCGCGCGGATTGCGCTCGCACGCCTTTCTGACGGCCTCTCGAAACTCCGTTTTCTTGCCCAGCGAGTAGCAGCAGAGGGCTTCGTAGGCAAAGCCTTCGGTGCGGATTTCGCTGTCTTCAAATTTGTCGAGCATCCGAAACAGGCGATAGGCATGGTCGTAGTAGCCGAGGTCGTAGATGGAGATGGCGACGCGCAGGAAGATGTGCGACGAGCCGTTGCTCTCGATGATGGCCTGCGAGTAGCACGCCTGCGCCTCGGCCCATTGCTTGGCTTCCATGAGCAGGTGGGCCTTCATGACGAGGGCTTCGTCGTGGGAGCCGAAGTTGGCGCTGAGCATTTTCTCGGCATAGGCGAGGGCTTCGTCGCTTTTTCCGATGCGCGAGAGCGAGAACGCCAGTTCCTGATAGATTTCAAACAGGTTCGACGAGTCTTCGGGGGCGACGGCCTCGGCCTTTTTGAGGTGGTCGATGCCGCTTTCAATCTGTTCCATGTTCAGGTCGCAGATGCCTTGGAACATCTCGCCCGACTCCTCGTTGGGGCAGAGTTCGCTGAACCGCTTGTAGAACTTCTTGGCCTCCTTGAAATTGCCGAGGCTGAAGAGTCCGTTGGCCTTGTTGAGGATGGCGTCGGCGTTGTTGGGGTCGATGGCGATGGAAAACTCGCTGCTCTGGATGGAGCCGCGGATGTTGTTGTGCATGAACTGGGCCGAGGCCAGGTGGTTCCAGTAGGGTGTGGAGTAGGGGTCGGTGTCGATGAGTTCGTTGAAAATCTTCTCGCTCTCGTCGTAGTTGCCCCGCTGCATGGCGATTCTGCCGCGCAGTTCCTTGTAGTCGGAGTCGTCGGTCTCTGTTGATTTCGCGAGCCACTGGGCGGCCTTCTCGTAGAGGTCGTAGTCGGCG
>JAFUVC010000194.1 GCA_017483785.1 Prevotella sp. | reverse complement strand
TCGGTCATCTCGCTGCTGATCTTCGAGCCGTCGAAGTCGGCCACAAAGGGGTGCTGGATAGCCTCGACGTAGTGGTCCCAGTGGCGATACATGAGGTCGTTGACCACGCGTCCTGTCGTTTTGGGCAGGTCGTCGGGCTTCTTCTCGATGACCTCGTGGAAAGGAATCGACTTCAGGATGATGAGTTTGGAACGGTCGGGCGAGAATTTGAATCCCTCGACCTTTCCGCCGGTGTTCGACCACTGCATTCGGCCTGTGCCGTCGGGTTTCATCATCCAGATTTCGCCACCCGTGAGGAAGGCAATGGTTTCATTGTCTATCCACGCGGCGTCGGTTTCGTTTTTGGCCGAAGTAGTCAGCTTTTTCTGGTTTTTGCCGTCGCTGTCCATCACGTAGAGGATGTGGTGGCTCTTGTTTTCCTTCACGCTGTAGTAAGCCACATTGTAAACAATGCGCTTGCCGTCGGGTGAGGCAGCATAGCCGCCGATGCGCCCCATTGCCCAGAGGGCTTCGGGAGTCATGTGGTCGGTCTGCAACTTGATGTTGTTTTTCTGAATCATGGTCTGTGCTTGTGCCGTTGTGCCCAGCGTTAGGAGCGCAGCCACGGCGATGGTTTTGAGTAAATTCATAGGTCTATCGTTGTTTGATTATTTTCCGAGATTTTTTCGCTTGTTGGCAAGTTCTTCGCGCTGTTTTTGCAGTCGCTGCTGCTCTTCCTGCATGGCTTGGAGCCGTCCGGCCAGTCCGCCGAGTTTTTTCTGCGGATTTTGCTTGTTTTGCTCGTATTTTGCCTCGAGTTTGGCCAGCAGTTTGGCGTCGTTGGTGGTCTTGCGGAGCACGAACATGATGGCTGCCGAGAAGAAGAGCGAGATGAAGTAGTAGAAGTTCAGGCCCGACGAATAGTCGTTGAACATGAAGAAGAACATGAGCGGCATGAGGTACATCATCCACTGCATCATCTTCATCTGCTCGGCCTGCTGGCCCACCATCTGGTCTCGCTGCTGGCGCATGGTCATGAACGAGTAGAGGATGTTGGCCACGCAGAAGAGGATGCACGTCAGCGAGAGGTGGTCGCCGATGCCCCAGATGTTGCTCTGCCATTCCACGATGGGGTCGTAGGTCGAGAGGTCGTCGATCCACAGGAATTTCTCGCCGCGCAGTTGGATGGCGTTGAGCACGAAGTTGAACATGGCAATCCAGATGGGCATCTGGATGAGCATGGGCAGGCAGCCCGAGAGCGGCGAAACGCCGTATTTGGCGTATTCCACCATCATGGCCTGCTGTTTTTGCATCTGGTCTTCGGGCTTGTCGTATTGCTTGGTGGCCTCGTCGAGTTTCGGCTTCAGCACGCGCATCTTGGCCGACGACATGTAGCTTTTCTTCACCAGCGGATAGGTGATGGCTTTCAGGAGCAGGGTGATGAGAATGAGCACGATGCCCATGTTCAGGCCGAGTCCGGTGAGGAAGTCGAAGACGTAAATCGTGAAGAACCGGTTAATCCAGCGCACGATGGGCCAGCCCAGATAGACGAGTTTCTTCATCTGGAGGTCTTTGCCGAAGGTGCTTTCCGTCTCCACGGCCTGCAACTTGCGGAAGTCGTTCGGGCCGTAGTAGAACTCAAATTCCGAGGGTGTCTTGCCCGTCGGGTCGAAGAATGTCTTCATCTTGGCCTCGAAATATTTCAGGTAGCCCGAGCCTTTTTCCCGAGGAATGCTCGTCATGACCGAATTTTCCTGAAAATCGTTCTTGGCAATCATAATCGACGAGAAGAACTGGTCTTTGAAGGCCACCCACTCGATGGCTTCCGCGATTTGCACGTCGCGCTTCTCGGAAGTCTCGTTCAGGTAGTCGGTGGAGCCGCCTTTTTCCTTGTAGGTGAGCGTGCAGTAGCGGTTTTCAAACATGAAACCCTTCTCCTGCTGCGGACATTCTTCCGTCCAGTTCACGTCCATGGTCTGCGTGTTCGGGGCGAAAAGTCCGGCCATGCCCTCGGCGCGCATCTGCATGTGGAGCATGTAGTCGCTACCGAGTAGATAGTCGAGCGTGATGGATTTTCCCTCGCCGCTGGCAATGGTGAACGTGACGGTGGTGTCGGTGACGTTGCTCGGCTCAAACAGGAGGTCTTGCGTGGAAATGTTGGTTTCCTTGGCCGAGAGCGTGTAGTTGAGCATCTGCTCGTCGCCCTGGAAAAGCGTCACGTCGGGGTTTCCGTTGCGGTCTTTGAAGCCTTTCACCACGGCTTTCTGAACGGTGGCACCCTTCGAGTTGAGGGTGAGTTCCACCTTGTCGTTCTTCAGCACGATGTTCTGTCCTGCGCCTTTCGACGTGACTTGGAACAGCGAGTCGGTGAATTCCTCGGCTTTTTTGATTTCGGCATTCATCGCCTCGTTTTTGCGTTTGTCTTCGAGGATGGTTTCTTGAATCTTTTTATTATTCTCCACTTGTGCGATGGAATCGCGCACGAAGGCGGCCCGCTGCTCCTCGGCTGAGGGGCGGTTGAAGTAGCTGAAGGCAATCAGCACGACGGCAATGAGGATGAATCCTGTAGTTGTATTCTTGTCCATTTCTGTGATTTACTTTTATGATTTTTGATTGTCAATACATGTCTTGATAAAATCAACGAAAAGCGGGTGGGGCTTGAGCACGGTCGATTGGTATTCGGGGTGGAATTGCGTGCCGATGTACCATTTTAGTTCGGGAATCTCGACGATTTCGATGAGGTCGCTCTCGGGGTTGCGTCCGACGCACTTCATGCCCTTTTGCTCGTATTCTTGCAGGTAAGAGTTGTTGAATTCGTAGCGATGGCGATGGCGCTCCTGCACGGTTTCCTGCTTGTAGATGCCGAAGGTGCGCGAGTCGGGCTTCAGTTTGCACTCGTAGGCTCCGAGTCGCATCGTTCCGCCCATGTTGGTGATGTTTTTCTGCTCTTCCATGATGTCGATGACGTTGTGTTCGGTCTTTTCGTCCATTTCATGGCTGTTGGCGTCGGTGTAGCCCAACACGTTGCGGGCGAATTCGATGACCATCATCTGCATACCGAGGCAGATGCCGAAAGTAGGAATATTGTTCGTGCGCGTGAAGTGGGCGGCAATGATTTTGCCTTCGGTGCCACGCTGTCCGAATCCCGGACAAATCACGATTCCGTCAACGTTTTTCAGTTTTTCGGCCACGTTTTCCTCCGTAATTTTCTCGGAATTGATGAAGTGGAGCACGGTTTTATGGTCGTTATAGACTCCGGCCTGCATCAGTCCCTCGCGAATGCTCTTGTAGGCGTCTTGGAGGTCGTATTTTCCGACCAGCCCGACGTGAACTTCCTTTTTGGCGTTCTGCATCCGGTCGATGAAACTGCGCCACGGTCCGAGGGCCGGTTTTTCGCCAATGGGCTCGCCCAATTTCCGCAGAATGGCCTCGTCGAGCCCCTGATTCTGCATGTTGACGGGCACTTCGTAGATGCTTGGCAGGTCTTCGCTCTGGATGACGCAGTCCTGATCGACGTTACAGAACGACGCCACTTTCTCCAGAATGCCCTTGTTCAGGTGCTTTTCTGTGCGCAAAACGAGGATGTCGGGCTGGATTCCCACGCTCTGCAACTCCTTGACGGAGTGCTGCGTGGGCTTGGTTTTCAGTTCGCCTGCGGCTTTCAGGTAGGGCACGTAGGTCAGGTGCACGTTGATGGCCCTTTTGCCCAGTTCCCATCGGAGTTGTCGGATGGCCTCCATGAAGGGCGCGCTCTCGATGTCGCCGATGGTTCCGCCGATTTCGGTAATCACGAAGTCGTAGCCGTATTTCTTTCCGAGCAACTTCACGTTTCGCTTGATTTCGTCGGTGATGTGGGGCACCACCTGAATCGTCTTGCCCAGATAGTCGCCTCGCCGCTCCTTGTCGATGACGGCCTTGTAGATTCGGCCTGTGGTGAGCGAGTTGGCCTTGGTGGTCGCAATGCCGGTGAACCGCTCGTAGTGGCCGAGGTCGAGGTCGGTCTCCATGCCGTCCACCGTCACGTAGCATTCGCCGTGTTCATAGGGGTTGAGCGTGCCCGGGTCGATGTTGATATACGGGTCGAACTTCTGAATTGTAATGTTGTAGCCTCTTGCCTGCAAGAGCTTTCCAATCGACGACGAGATGATGCCTTTTCCCAACGAGGAAACCACACCGCCTGTCACGAAAATGTATTTTGTTTCAGCCATATCATTTTTTATAGCATTATCATTTTTAAGGTGCAAATTTACTTTTTTTTCCCGAAAAAACCTTGTAGTATTGAGTTTTTTTTGTAAGTT
>JAFUVC010000193.1 GCA_017483785.1 Prevotella sp. | reverse complement strand
AGGATTTTCCACAGTCCCTGCGCCTGGGCCGTGGAGGGCAGTCCGGCACAAATCAAGACTATGGCCGTGGTGAGTGTTCGTAATTTTTCGAGGCTTTTCATAACGTTGAGGAGTAGAGTTTATAGGCGGAGTCCGATGAAGGCCCGTGCCTCCTGTCAAATGCTCAGTTCGTCAAGCACATTGATAAGACGTTTGTCGAAGCGCTTGTCTGTACGGATGCACTCGGAGAAAGGCACATAGACAATCTCGTTCATGCGATAGCCCACCATGACGTTGCGCTGGCCTTGCAAGATGGCCTCGATGGCTCCCACGCCCATGCAACTGGCCAGGATTCGGTCGCGGGCCGAGGGGCTGCCGCCGCGCTGCAAGTGGCCGAGGATGGAAACGCGCACGTCGAACTCGGGGAACTCATGTTTCACGCGGTCGGCATAGAAGAGGGCACCACACTTAGGACTCTCTGAGACGATGACGATGCACGACTTCTTCGACTTGCGGATGCCACGACCCATGAAGACGGCCAGTTGGTCAACATCGGTAGCCTCCTCTGGCACGATGGCGGCCTCGGCACCGCAGGCAATGGCGCAGTTCTGGGCCAGGAAGCCGGCGTCGCGGCCCATCACCTCGATGAAGAAGATGCGCTCGTGGGAGTTGGCCGTGTCGCGGATGCGGTCCACACATTCCATGATGGTGTTCATCGTCGTGTCGTAGCCGATGGTGGCATCCGTGCCGTAGAGGTCGTTGTCGATGGTGCCAGGCAGTCCGATGACGGGAAAGTCGAAATCCATGGCGAAATCGCGTGCTCCGGTCAGCGAGCCGTTGCCGCCGATGACCACCAGTGCGTCAATGTTCTCTTTCTGACAGGTCTCGAAGGCTTTCTTCCTACCTTCTGGAGTCGCAAATTCCTTGCTTCGGGCACTTTTCAGAATGGTTCCACCCCTTGTGATGATGCCGCTGACATCTTCGGTGGTCAACTCTTTCACTTCACCTTTGATGAGGCCGTCGTAGCCCCGATAGATGCCCTTCATGGTGAACCCGTTGTAAATTCCTGAACGGGTCAAGGCGCGAATGGCGGCATTCATGCCGGGTGCATCGCCGCCCGATGTCAAAATTCCAATAGTTTTAATTCTACTCATTGCATTTTATTTTTAGAGGTTTATGTTTTTAATTAAACTTTGTTTTTCATCAGCCGGATTACCTGTTATCGTCGTTAGTTTAGAATTCATATCCGAGATTCACGAACAGATAGGGTTTCTTCGTGCGGTTGCTGTAGCCGAATGAAGCACCGACGGGGCCGAACATCGTGTTGTAGTAGTAGGCCGCCTGAACGCCGAGAATGGTGCGGTGGTCGAAGATTTCACCCAGTTTGTCGGCCTGCTGGGCACCAGCCACGCGAAGCAGCACATAACTGTTCACGCCGAAGCGCTGCTGTGCCTGAAGTTGGGCAGCCAGGAAATTGTGGCCGACATACTCCATGTTGCCGATGCCGGCGAAGGGCATCTGCTGCTCCACATAGTGGCTGAACCATTCTCCGCCGACGGTGTTGCCGAAGACTGCGGGAAAGACGGAACTGAAGAGCAGCCGCCCATAGACCATGGGCTGGAGCGTGAAACGCTCGCCGAAGGTGAACGACTTGCGCCAGTCGGCACTGACCTCGCTCATGCCAGATCGCTTGCTAAGAACGCTTCCGTCGGCCGCACGCTCGTTCAACTGTGCGAAATTGTTGGTCACATATGCATATTCAGACCTGAAGCGCGAACCGCGTGTGGGGAAATACCAGTTGTCTTCGCTGTTGTAGTTCAGTCGGGCGCGGTAACTGATGAAATGTTCATTTTTGAGCGTCACCTGAGGAGAACCCTCGGCACCGAGTTTATTGCGATAGTGCATGAAATCCCAGCGCAATCCCAGTTGGAGGTTGAAGTTCTTCAGGTAGAAGTTGATGGGTATCAGTTCTCCCTTGAACTGATTGTAGAGAATATTATAGGAAAGGTCGCCGTCCATATAGACATCAACGTCGTTGCGGTTGAACTCGTAACTGATTGTGGGACGGGTGAAACTGCGCGGATGAACCGTCAGTTCGGCGCGTGCCTTCAGGCGTTTTCCCAAGCGCAGCGTGATGTCCGTGCTGATGGGTGTGGCCGTCTTCAGCGGAATGTCGATGCCGACCTGCAAGGCGGCGTATTCCTCGGTGTCGTAGCGGAGTCCGGCATGGAGTTGTGCCGACTTTCTGTTGCCTGCCGAGAGGGTGACAATCACACCGTCGGCCTGCCGCCAGATGGAATCTTGCTTTTCAAACATCGAGCGGGGAGCCATTGCCGGCCGTTTTGCCGGCAAAATGTGGCATTCTGCCGTCTGATAGAACAAGTCCACGCGCATGGAGGTTGTCAGGTCTTGCTCCAAGCGCGCGTCGATACTGTCGATGCGATCCAGATGGAACTTCTGACGAAGGAATCGCTCGGCCTGTGGAGTCATGTTTTCAAACCGGAAGCCTATGACGGGGTGTTTCTCGGTCAACACTTTCGGGCGCAGGGGGTGCAGAATCTCGGGGCGGAACGTGTCGTCGATGCCGATGTACTGCTTCAGGGCGACGATGTCGTCCCAGTGGCGCATGGCCAACTCCTCGCCGCGCCTGATGAGCGTGTCGATGGCGGCGTGGGAAAAACTGGCCGAGCCGTAGCCCTTCGTGTCAACTTGCAGGTGGAGGTCGGTGATGGCGAGGTTCTCGTCGTATTTGTTTTTACAGTTCACGTCGATAATCTGACTGAGAATGCTCATCGTTCCGCCCAGGTCCTCGGCCACTTTCGGCTCGCCCTGCACGGTGACGCCAATGATGACTTCTGCCCCCATTTCGCGGGCGATGTCGGCCGGATAGTTGTTCTTCAGTCCGCCATCGACCAGCACCATGTCGCCGATTCTCACGGGCGAGAACGCTGCCGGAATGGCCATCGATGCGCGCATGGCCTGCGGCAGCCGTCCGCTGTGGAAAACCACCTCGCTGTTGTCGATGACGTTGGTGGCCACGCAGGCGAAGGGAATGCGCAGGTCGTGGGTGAAGTTGAGCGAGTCGGTAAATCCCGTGCAGAGCCGGTTGAACAGTTCGGCGAGGTTCTTTCCCTTGATGAAGCCGCCGGCCTGCGGGTTTTTGCCGATGGTCAGGCTCGTGCTGAAGGCATAGGTGTTTTGCTTCCGGCGGTCGCTGAGGCTCTGGCGCCTCAAGTCCTCGCGGTCGGTGATGACGTAGCCCCAGTCCTGCACGCGCACCATCGAGTCGAGCGCATTGGCATTGTAGCCGATGGAATAGAGTCCGCCGATGATGCTGCCCATCGAGGTTCCCGTGACGATATCGACGGGAATGCCTGCCCGTTCCAAGACTTTCAGCACGCCGATGTGGGCCATGCCTTTCGCGCCGCCGCCACTCAGCACAACGCCCACTTTCTTCCTTTCGGCAGGCGGGCTGTCGGGCTGCGCAATCGAGCCGACACTCATCAGCACGGCGGCTAACAACAAAATGGTTTTCTTCATATTTTACAGATCTATAAAAACATCGAAAAACGAACAAAAAGGGAGGTTGAAACATTTCAGCCTCCCTTTGAGAGTCTTAAATCGTCAATTTTCTTTACTTCACTTTGCGCCTCCGCCGAGGGCAATGTAGAGGGCGATGAGAGCCTGGGTTCCGTTGTACATGTTGGCCACCTCGCTCAACTGGGCATTCAGCAGGCTTTCCTGGGCCGTGAGCACTTCAAGATAGCTGGCCTTGCCATTGTCCATCAGTTCGTGGGTGCCCGTGTAGGCTTCGTGCAACACCTCCACCTGACGGTGGTAGTAGGCATACTTCTCGCGGGCTGCCTCGCAGTCGGCCATGGCCTCGTTCACCTGATTGCCGGCGTCGATGACGGTCTGCACGTACTTCTTCTTCAAGTCTTCCTGCGTCAGTTGGTTGATTTTCAGGTTGGCCTTCAGTTTGCCACGGGCGAGGATGGGCTGCGTGAGTTGTCCGACGAAGTTGAGGAGCAACTTGCCCGGGTCGATGACTGCACCTCCGGCAGAGTTTGTCCATCCGGCCGTTGCACTGAGGGTGATGGTGGGGAAGAAGGCGGCACGGGCGGCCTGCGTGTTGTAGAAAGCCTCCTCCATGGCGTGGTTGGCCATGCGGATGTCGGGGCGATGAAGCAAGGCTTCACCCCGAATTCCATTCCGAAGGGCAAGGGGAACGAATTGGCTGTCTGCCTGCGACACTCCCCGCAGGAACAAACTTCCCTCGCCCTTTGAAGAGGAGCCGGGAGCGAGGCTACTGCGCTCGATGCGCTGCGGGGCGACGGCCAGCAGTCGGCAGAGGGCGTTCTCGGTGGCGCGAATGTTGCGGCGCGTATCCACGATTTGTGTCTTCACGTCAAGAAACGAGGCCTCCATCTGGTTGACGGCGGTCGAGAAGGACTTTCCATTCTCCCAGAGCGACTTCTGCGTCTCGAGCGAGGCGTTCCAGAGGCTGTCGGTCATGTTGAGAATATCGAGTTGGCGGTCGAGCAACTGCAACATATAATATTGCTGTGCGACAAGGCTGACGAGGTTGGTGCGCACGGCCTCCTCGCCTATCTGAGCCTGCAGGAGCACGGCCTGCGAAGCGCGCTTCTGGTTGGTGATGGAGCCGAACACATCGACGTCAATCGAGAGTTGCAGCGGCAGGTTGTAGGTCTTCGACCACGGACTCTTGTCGAACTTGGCGAGCGACCCTTGCGGCGCAAAGTATAGCGACGGCAGATAGGCCAGTTTGGCGGCCTTCAGCGCGGCCTCGCTCTTCTCCACGGCGATGCGGGCCGAGTTCAGGTCGGTGTTGTTGGCCAGCACCTGCTCGATAAGGTTCTGCAAGTGGGGGTCGGTGAAGAACTCGCGCCACGACATCGGGGCCATCGAACTGTCTGCGGCGGCTGTAGCCTCCACTCCTGCCCCGAACACACCCGTCGGAGCAACGGCCTGCGGCTGATACTTGTCATAGAGGCCGCAGCCCGTGAGCATCAGGCCCACGGCTGCGACGGCGAAGATATTGCTAAGTCTTTTCATGGTTTATTCCTCCTCTGTATT
>JAFUVC010000192.1 GCA_017483785.1 Prevotella sp. | reverse complement strand
TGTCGCGGAAATCCTGTCCCACTTCCGGCTTCAAGGCACCTCGTTTTTCAAAGCAGTCGGCAATGTTCACGGCCAAAACCTCGGTCCACAAATAGCTGTAATAGCCTGCGGCATAGCCTCCGCCCCAGACGTGGTTGAAATACGACGTGGAGTAGCGGGGCGGAATCTGGCTGTTGAGCAGGCCGATTTCAGCGAGCACTTTTTTCTCGAATTCAGGTGCTTGGTCGGCGGTGGGAATCTCGTCGATTGAGAGCATGTGCCACGCGAGGTCGAGACACGTCGCTGCGAGGTTTTCGCCGAGGGCATAGGCCGCATGGTAGTTGATGGAACTGAGCATTTTCTCTTTCAAATCGGCCGGCATCGACTGCCCCGTCACGGTGTGCTTGGCGAAGTTGTCGAAAATCTCGGGAATAGACGCAAACGACTCGTTGAACTGCGACGGCATTTCCACGAAATCGCGTGCCACGGCCGTTCCGCTCAGCGTGTTGTACTTGCAGTTCGAGAGAATGCCGTGCAGTCCATGTCCGAACTCGTGGAAGAGCGTGCAAACCTCGTCCCAAGTGATGAGCGTGGGCTGTCCTTCGGGGGCTTTGGCGTAGTTGCAGCAGTTGTAGATGACGGGACACTGCTCGCGCAGTCCGCTCTGCTTGGCAAACGAACTCATCCATGCTCCGCCACGCTTCGTGGGACGGCGGAAGTAGTCGCTGTAGAACAGCGCCATCGGCCGACCGTCTTTGTCGAACACCTCAAACACCTTCATGTCGGGGTGGTAGACAGGAATGTCCTTGCGCTCCTTGAAAGTCAGGCCATAGGCGCGGTTGGCGGCATAGAAAACGCCGTTCAACTGCACGCTGTCGATATTGAAATAGGGCTTGATTTCGTCTTCGGAAAGATTGAATTTCTCTTTTTTCATCTTGGCCGAATAGTATAACCGGTCGTAGGGCTGAAGTTTGAAGTCGGGACCCATTTCGCGCTGGGCATAGGCCTCAATTTCCTGGGTTTCGGCGTTGGCCTTCGGGGTGTATTCCTTGATGAGTTGCTTGAGGAACGAATACACGTTTTCGGGCGTCTTGGCCATTGTTTTCTCGAGCGAATAGGCGGCATAGTTGTCATATCCCATCAATTTGGCCTTCTCGGCGCGGAGTTTCGCAATTTCCACGACGATGGGGAACGTGTTGAACTTTCCGCTGCCGTCGGCGCGATGGACCGACGCCTCAAAAACTCGCTTGCGCAGTTCGCGGTTCTTCAGATTGGTGAGAATGGCCTGCTGCGTGGTGTTGACGATGACGATGCAATAAGGCTTCTTAGCACCTCTGCTCTCGGCGTCTTTCTTGCACTGCGCAATGTCGGCGGCGCTCAGTCCGGCCAGTTCTTCCTCGCTGTCAACCCACACCACGGCGTTGTTCGTGGCGTCGGGCAGCATAT
Source organism: Prevotella sp. (assembly GCA_017483785.1). Taxonomy (GTDB): domain Bacteria; phylum Bacteroidota; class Bacteroidia; order Bacteroidales; family Bacteroidaceae; genus Prevotella. The sequence goes on along the minus strand of JAFUVC010000192.1, from coordinate 6,515 downwards.
TGCCCCATTGCTGCTGAAGTTCCGAAATGCGCGTGTTGATTTCCTTCATGCGCGTCATCTTGTCGGCAGGCAGCAGCGCGCCGTTACGCACGAAATCCTTATACACCACCTCGAGCAGTTTCTTGTCCTCGCCCTTCAGCGAGTTGAATTCGTGGTCATACACATATTTAATACGTTGGAACAGTTTTTCGTTGAAACTGATTTCATTCGACAAAGCGGTCAGCAGCGGCGTCACCTTGTCTTGAGTTTCGGCAATTTCAGGGGTTTTGTGCGCACCTGCCACGCCGTAGAACACGCTGGTGACCCTGTCCAGAGCCACGCCCGTCTTCTCGTAGGCCAAAATGGTGTTGGCAAAAGTGGGTTTCTGCTTGTTGGCGACGATTTTCTGGATTTCCTCACGCTGCTGCCTGATGGCCTCCTGAATGGCCGGCAGATAGTCCGAAGCCTTGATTTTGCTGAAATCTGGCGCTCCGAACAGCAGGGTGCTCTCTTGCAGCAAAGGGTTGTCACTCGTGGCACCGCCAGACGGCATGGCCACCGACTGCATCACTACCGACGCCAGTCCGATAGTTAGTAATTTTCTTGTAAATTTCATGATTTGTTTAGGTTTAAAAGATTTGACAGTTCAATTTTTTTGCAAATATACGAAAAAATAATCAATACGATGAATATTCGACAGTAATTTGTCAATTTTTCTCCTGTTAAACTTTGCTTTGCAACACCTCAAAGACGGCTTTTACACGCGACAAACATTCACGCCCCCACATGAGAAGCCTCCATTTGCGACTTGAAATGTTAGTTGCATTGTAGGCAATGGCGTCTATTCCATTGTGTTTGGCAATGAATATTGCCCGCTCGTTATGGAACTTTTGCGAAATGACGGTCATAGAGTCTATTCCAAAGACTTTTTGGGCTCTTACAATGGAGGCCAACGTGCGCACTCCTTTGCCATCCATCATGATGATTTCGGTTGGTATGCCATGACGAACGAGTTCTGTTCTCATAGCATTTGTTTCGTCATTCCTTTGGTTACTTGCACCGCTGATGATGATTCGGTCTATTTTTCCTGCTTGATACAGCGCTACAGCAGCATCGATTCGATGAATAAAAAACGGATTAGGTCGGCCTGTAAGCCCTTTCGGGGCTCCGAGTAACAGTCCGACTTCTCTATGGGGAATCGTTTCCACGTCGGAATACATGAGCCCTTTTGAAGAATGAACTACGGCGGTTTGACAGACAATAATGACGACAAGGCAAACCAGAAATGGAATGAAGAAAACCCCAAATATACCTTTTATAATATGTTTGCTCATATTCATCTCTCTCTGACTTGAAAATGAAAGAAAAAACCCCGTAAATCAGTGACTTACAAGGCTTTTCGGCAGGGTGCCCAGTCGGACTCGAACCGACGACATTCAGAACCACAATCTGACGCTCTAACCAACTGAACTATGGGCACCATCGTGCACTTTCTGTTTGAAAGCGACTGCAAAGGTACGGGAAATATTTGACATGGCCAAATATTTCCCGCTTTTTTTCTCGATGGAGCAGAAAATACGATGTCGGGAGGCCGTTGGCGCTCTCGAAAATTCTACTCCGCAGCGGCCGGTGCTTCAGCAGCGGGTGCCTCGGCAGGTGCCTCGGCGGGTGCGGGTGCTTCTGCTGCGGGAGCGTTCTCGGCGGCCGGTGCAGCCTGCTGGCCTGCGCCGAATCCCTGCGTGTTCACGGGGTTGGTGGTCTGCGTTTCGGTTGCGGCTTTCTCCAGAACGCTCTGCTCGGTGGAGGCTTTCGGGGCCACATAGGCGCAGACAACACTGAAGACGACCATGGCAACGGCCAGTCCCCACGTGGTCTTTTCAATCACATCGGTGGTCTTGCGGACGCCCATAATCTGGTTCGACGACGAGAAGTTGGATGCAAGTCCACCACCTTTTGACTCTTGAATGAGTACGATACCAATCATCAGCAATGCTGCGATTACGATAAGAATTACGAATAATGTGTAAACCATTTTTTTATTAATTTATTTGTTTGTTATTTAATATCAATTTTTCTAAAAATCGGATTTGGTCTGCAAAGTAAGCATTTTTTTTCGGATATAGCAAATTTAATCGCTGAATAATTTCTAAAGCTTTGTCGAATCGGCCCTGTTTGATGTAAATTTTGGCCAAAGTCTCGGTAAAAATGCCTTCTTGGGTGTCATTTTCGTCATCTTCGTCCATGTCTTCGGGCGTATAGTCGATTTCTTCTTTGAGTTTGATTTTTCCGTTTTCGTTTTGTATGAAGTTGTCGATGAGGCGCTGGCCTTTCATTTGGAGTTCTGAGGCTTGGGGCTGCTTTTCTTCCTGCTCGGTTTCAATGAGGTAGGAGACGTAGTCAACGGTGGCGTCGGCGGGCGTGGGCTTGCGTTTCGGGGCGGCGGCGTCTTTTTCTTCCTGCGGAATGGAGTCGAGGAAGTCGTTGATGAGCGTGATGGTGCGGTTTTCCTCGTTTTCAGCCGGAAGCGTGGGTTTGTGCTCCTTTTTCAGTTGGTAGTGGGCGGATTCTACAAGGTCGAAGAGCACCTTCCGGTTGCAGAAATAGACGGAGGCCTTGCGCAGTTCGGCGTCGAAGGAGGCATCGTGGAGCAGATAGAGGTTTTGCAGCATCAGGAGCCGTGCGGTCTGGTAATACGGATGTTGCGCAAGCAGATTCCGAAGGTCGAATAGCGTCTCTCGGTTCATCTGTTCGGGATGGTTTATCAGTTGCGTCAGGTCCATGTTTCTCGATGTTTTTTACCAGTTTGCGACGGTGGCGTTGAAGATTTGGTCGGTCAGTTCTTTCACCATCTGGGTGACGAGTTCTTCCTGTACGGCGTTGAGCGACTGCGACGACTCGTAGGAGGCGGTGGCGGTGAACGAGCGCTCGAAGTCTTCGGCGTGGTTCACGTTGTTGGTGAATCTCACGTTGACGGTCATCGACAGTTCTACTTGTGCCGAGTAGCCTTCGCTCGACACGGATTTGTTGCGCTGGTTGTATTGCGTAATCTCGCCTTCTACCTTCAAATCGCCGTTGCGCTTCACTTGAATCAGTTTCGTGTGGTTGGCATAGACGTCTTTCAACTGGTTGTTGAAGAGCGGCCCCATCGGACCCCAGACGTAGTTGGCGCGAATGGGGAAGTCGGCAATCTGGATGGTCTTGGTCTTGCTGTAGTCGATGCTGGCTCCGTTGAACTTATAACTGACGGAGCAGGCCGAAAGTGCCAGCCCGATGAAAACGACGAGAAGGCTGCACAGAACTTTGTCCGGGCAACTTTTCAAGAAGATATTTCGAGCCTTTTGCTTCATCGGTTCCACCTTATAATATTATTTATCCAGTCCATAGAGTTTCAGCCTTCTGGAGAGCGTGCGGTCGCTGATGCCCAGTTCCTGAGCGGCTTTCTTGCGGTTTCCGCCGTTGCGTTCCAGTGCTTTTTCGAGCATCTGGCGACCCATGTCGCTGAGGTTGAGGCTCTCGGGCTCGCGTATTTCCTCGGCCTCGGCTTCCTCGATGTTGCTGAGGTCAGTCCGCTCGTTGCGGCTGACGGGCATCGTGGTGGGAGCGGGGCTGATGGCTGTGATTCCGCCAAACGACGCGGCTCCTCCGAGTCCGCGGGCCTCGTCGAGTTGTTTTCTGAGGCTGTTCATGTCGCGGCGCAGGTCGCTCACGTTGCCGCGCAGTTCGTAGAGGATTTTGTAGAGCAGTTCGCGCTCGTTTTCGTAGGAGTGCTCGCCCGAGTTGCCGACGACGGCCAGTTGCATGCTCTCCTCGTCCTGCGGAATGAATTTCAGGAGCGTGTCCACGTCAATCTGCCGCTGCTCGCTGAGCACCGACATCTGCTCGGTGATATTTTTCAGTTGGCGCACGTTCCCCGGCCATTTGTAGCGCAGCATCTGCCGGGCGGCGTCGTCGGTGAGCGTGATTTTCGGCAGACGGTATTTCTCGGCCATCTGCAAGGCGAAAAGCCGGAACAGCAGGATGATGTCTTCGCCACGGTCGCGCAGCGCAGGCATCTGGATGGGAATCGTGTTCAGACGATAGTAGAGGTCTTCGCGGAAGCGGCCCTCGCTGATGGCTTTCTGCATGTTCACGTTGGTTGCCGCCACGATGCGCACGTCGGTCTTCATGATTTTCTGGCCGCCCACGCGGATGTATTCGCCCGTTTCGAGCACGCGCAGCAGCCGAGCCTGCGTCGCCAAGGGCAGTTCGCCCACCTCGTCGAGGAAAATCGTGCCCTTGTTGGCCACGCCGAAGTAGCCCTCGCTCTCGCCGATGGCCCCCGTGAACGAGCCTTTTTCGTGGCCGAAGAGTTCGCTGTCGATGGTTCCCTCGGGAATCGAGCCGCAGTTGATGGCGAAATAACGCTCACGGCGGCGCGGCGAATGGTCGTGGATGATGCGCGGAATGATTTCCTTGCCCACGCCGCTTTCGCCCACGATGAGCACGCTCAAGTCGGTGGAAGCCACCTGCAGGGCGACATCCAGCGCACGATTCAACGCGTCGCAGTTTCCCACGACGTTATACCGTTTTTTGACCTTCTGTAGTTCAGTCGTATTCATTTGGGGTGACAAAATTACACATTTTTCTTGAAATGACTGCAATTTTGGCAGTTTTTTTTCAAATTCATAAGAAAACTGATGAAAAACATAAAAAAGAATCTCGCGAACTTTCGCCACCGATACCGGATTACACTGCCACCCCAGTGCGCATCACTTCACGATAGAGCATGGAGTCTTCTTGGTCTTCCATCAAAACAGGCTCGATGAGGGTGTTGACTTTGCGAACGTCGCCCGCAATGTCGGCCCACTGCTCCCACGGGTCTGTAATTTCGCTTCCAGGGAGAATGACGGCGACATCAATATCGCTGTCAGGATTGGCATAGCCCTTGGCGTATGAGCCGTACAAAATAACCTTCGGCTCAGTTTTATATCGAGGACTGATCACTCGCTTGTACTCTCGCACGGTGTCGAGGGCTTCTTCTCTGGTAAGCGTTCTTCTATCCATTGTGTCAGTTCTTTGGTTGTGGTGATAATGTGCTCGCAGATATCCTTTGTCAGTGACCGTGCAGCGGCTACCTTATGCTCGGGATAGCGAGCCTTGATGTACATAGGCACCATGAAATCGATGAACCTCAAGTGCCCGGGCGAGATTTCGTCAATCAGCCCGCAATCCTCCAGCAACTTAGAGTGGCTGTGAGTATAGCGCGGGTCTTCATCGTGAGTTGCAATATAATAGGCCTTCAGGGCTTTCTCAATGGCTTGGTGGCAGAGGAAAGCCACATAGAGCTGATGCCCAGTCTTGTACAAGTCCTCGGCAGCACTGATGTCTTCGTGTACGTGGTCGAGCCACTTCTGAACGATGTCTTTTCTTGCCATATTCGCGATGTTTATTATTCTACGGGCGCAAAGTTACAAAAAGAAGCCGAAAGAACAAAACTTTCAGCCTCTTTTTTGGAGTTACAGGAGTTCGGGAGTTACAGGAGTTCAGACAATAGACTTCGCAATCGAAAAAGCTATTGACTTCTAACTCCAGAAGTCACAGACCTCTTAACTCGTTCCTCGTTCCTCGCTCCTCGAAATTACTTCACAACCTTCCGTCCGTTCCTGATGTAAACGCCCTTCTTCCTCGGCTCGCCGTTCAACTTCTTGCCGTCCACCGAATACCAATTGTCAATTGTCGATTGTGAATTGTCAATCGTGCGGATTTCCGTCGTCGATTGCACCGTGATGGTGAACTCGGCATCCTCGCAGGCATGGCTCACGGCCGCCGGAGTGGCAGTGCGGAACAGGGTGATGCGGCCTGTTTTCGTGCCGACTTCGCCATTTACCGTAATGGGCAAGCGGAGGAGTTCGCCGTTTTTCAGCGGATTGAGGTTCATGTCGTAGAGGACAAAAAGGCGGTCGCCGCTGCTGAGCGTGCTCACGCTGAGTTCGTGGCTGCTCGCCCCTGCGCCTTTCGCAATGGCGTTTTCGTCGAGAGTTACACCCTCGGGCAACTGCAAGTTGAATTGCAGGGCGGTCATGCCTGCAATCCCGTTCGCATTCACCACGATTTCGGCCTGTTTGCCCGCCTCCGCTTCTATGGGCGCGATGCTGAGCGTCTGTGCTTTTGCACTGCCGGCTATCGCCGCAAATGCAACCAACATAATTAGCAATTTCTGTCTCATAGTTATTCGTTGTTTGTAATGGTTGTCATATTGTATTACTTTGAATGTTGATTTCACATCTGAATTGTTTTTAAGCAGCACACCTTTTGGAGCATTCCAAACGCTGTTTTGTACCAAATGTTCCATATACAGACACTGGTCTTGGTAAAGTTGCAGCATATTTAATTGCTCCTAATAATTGTCCAGTAGTATTAACGTGAGTTCGACGAAAATAATTGTAAAATAATCGTCTGATTATTAGGTAATTAGCGATATTTTTAGTAACTTTGTAGTACCTCCCATAAAGTTGAACTAAAAGATATCGCTAATGTTTACCGAGGACAAAGTTACT
>JAFUVC010000022.1 GCA_017483785.1 Prevotella sp. | reverse complement strand
CGTTTCGTCTGACTCCGACTCCGTTCAGGTGAACGAGGTTGCCGAGGTTGATTCCACGCTCTATGGCGTGTGTGGCGAGGGCACTTCGATGCACACCGTAGAACTGATTACCGACGGCGGCGACACCATTTACTACGGCACGCTTGAGGAAGACGAAGTCGAGGTGGTCGGAGGCCTGATGGTGGGCGACCGCCTGGCCATCGTGGGCGCGAATGGCGAGGAAGGGTTTGTGGCGTCGCGCGTGCTGAACCTCACCACACTGCTGGGAAAATGGACCAGCCTTGACAAGAATTTCGAGAGTGTGGAGGGCGGCATGGTCAACTCCAATATCGAGGCCGAAAGCAACCCGTGGGTGTCGTGGAAAATCCTGAACGGACACCTCCTGCTGAACACCGACACGTTCGACATTGTGGAACTGGGTGCCGACAGCCTGTATCTGGAAAACCGAGACGGAATTTTCGTCTATAAGAGAGTTTTATAAAACGCTGTTAATCAAAAATTTAGATAAAAACGACTTATGGAACCCTTTAAGGTTCATATCTTGGGTTGCGGAAGTGCTCTGCCAACCCTGAAACACAACGCCACATCGCAAATCGTGGAGGTTCGCGACAAACTCTACATGATTGACTGCGGCGAGGGCACACAGATTGCCTTGCGTCGTTCGCGAATTTCTTTTTCAAGGCTGTCGGCGGTGTTCCTCTCGCATCTGCACGGCGACCATTGCCTCGGCATCGTCGGCATGATCAGCACGTTTGGATTGCTCGGCCGCTCTACGCCGCTCCATATTTTCGCGCCGCCAGCGTTTGAGCCCATGCTCAAGTCGCAAATCGACATGTTTTGCGCCGGACTCGAATTCGAGGTCATTTTCCATGGCGTTGACACGACGCGGCAGGCCGTCATCTACGAAGACAAAGGCGTTTCCGTCGAAACCATCCCTTTGGAGCACCGCGTTCCGTGTTGCGGCTTTCTTTTCCGCGAGAAACCCACGTTGCCCCATATCCGTCGCGAAATGATTGACTTCTACCAGATTCCCGTCAGCCAGATTCGCAACATCAAAAACGGGGCCGACTGGACCGCCGAAGACGGGAAAATCGTGCCCAACAGCAGGCTCGTGAAACCGTCGGAACCGACCCGAACCTACGCTTTCTGCAGCGACACGCGCTACATGCCCACGCTGCACGAAATCGTGAAAAACGTCAATCTGCTCTACCACGAGAGCACCTACGCCAACGACCAACTCAAAAACGCCGAAAATACTACCACACCACAGCCGAGCAGGCCGCCATGGTGGCTCGCGACGCCCAAGTCGGCAAACTGCTTCTGGGCCATTACAGCGCCCGCTACGAAGACGAGCAGATTCTGCTCGACGAGGCGCGAAAAGTGTTTCCAGAGAGCCATCTGAGCAACGAAAACATGGTTTTAGACGTTAAATAATCTTAATCTTTCGACAAAACAGCCGTTCTTGTTTCATTTTATCGGAAAATTAGGCTAACTTTGCCACAAATAAATAAGAAAAATATACGTATATGATCAAAAAAATACTTCGAATAGCATTGGTGGCAACCCTTTTTGCAGGAACTCCCACGACGGTTCTGGCAAATCATTCAATCGAAATTCTCGACAACGAATTCCAAAACATCACCATTACCGTGAGGGAATCTGTCGTTCAGATTGCCGGTGCCAATGGCGAGACGCTCCATGTCTATAACGTGGCTGGCGTCCGCATTAAAAGTATTAAAATTGACGGTGACGACAAGCGCGTGGAACTGAATCTGCCGAAAGGATGCTACATTTTGAAAGTCGGCAAGACCGTGCGCAAAATCTCCATTCGATAACACGCTCAATGCCCATTGAAATCTTCGAGGCTTCTGCAATTCGTAGTGATTACTTTTTTCGTGGTTACTTTTTTTCAGTCGTGCCATGAAAAGGGGAGTGCCTTCAAAAATTCAAGTTTGGAGTGGGCTGATTATGACGGTTTGCGCGATTCGTCGCTCGTGATTAGCGAGTCGGCGATAAAAAATCACATCAAAACGCTTTGCAAGAACGACCGCGACTCGATGCTGGCCGACGCGAAACTGCGGAGTTTTTACACCAACCGGCCCTCGTTCCTGTGGATCAACAGGTTTGGCGTGACAGCCCAGGCCGACACGCTGCTGGAATGGCTTTCCGGCGTTGAGAAAATGGGGTTTAGCCCGCGTCGGTTCTGCATTCCGCAGATTTCCGACGACCTGCAAGCCCTGCGCTCATTGCAGTTCGACGAAAAAACGGGGAGCATTAACCAGTTGTTGGCGCGACTCGAATACCAACTGACAAAGGCGTTTCTGCGCTATGCGACCGGCCAGCGGTTCGGGTTCACCAATCCCCAGTATGCCCTGAACCATTTCGACGTGAAGAAGCGCGATTCGCTCCACGTGGAATACCATCGGCTGTTCGATATTCCGATGGACCGCCCCGACAAGTTTTTTTTTGAAAAAGCCGTGAAAATGGTGACGCGCGACAGTTTGGATACGTTTTTGGCCTCGGTTCAGCCCCATTCAGCCTTGTTTGAGCGGTTTGCGGCACTTCTGGGCAGCGGCGACAGCGTTCAACACTACGGAAAACCGAAACTCCTCTGCAACTTGGAGCGCTGCCGCTGGAGGCTCAAGGACAAGCCGTCGGACCATGAGAAATACGTGTTTGTGAACATTCCGGCGTTCAGCCTGTTAGCCGTCGATGGCGACAGCGTGATGACGATGCGCGTGGGCTGTGGCACGGTGAAGACGAAAACGCCGCTGCTGACCAGCCGAATCAAGCGGATGGACGTGAATCCGCAGTGGATTATCCCACGCAGCATCGTCGAGAAAGACATCGTCCGCCACGTCGGGAATCCGAACTATTTCGCCAGTCGCCACTATTTCGTGCGCCATCGCAAGACGGGCCGCAACATTCCCATCGAGCAGGTCACCTACGGAATGCTGATGAACCGCGACTATATGGTGCTGCAAGAGGGTGGGGCAGGCAACTCGCTCGGGCGCATCATCTTCCGTTTCGACAATAATTTTTCGGTCTATCTGCACGACACGTCGTCGCCGGCTTTCTTCAGCAACGACAACCGTGGCGTTTCCCACGGCTGCGTGCGCGTTCAGCGACCGTTTGACCTCGCCGTTTTCCTGCTGAAAGACAAAGACGAGACGCTCATCGACCGCATCAGGTATTCCATGACGGCCGACGTCAGTTCGCTGGGCAGCAATCGCCAGAAACCGCAATCGGAGCAGGCCGACACGCTCGACCGCAGCCGCCTGATTTCATCGCATACGCTTGAGGACGAAGTGCCGGTTTTCCTGACGTATTACACGCTCTATCCCGACGTTCATGGCGCGATTCGCTCCTACGGCGACGTCTATGGCTACGACCAAGTTCTGTATAACCAATTGAAACCCTACGTGGAATGAGTTACGACGAGCAAACCATCATCCGGCAACTGGAAGACCCGAAAACCCGCAGAAAGGCTTTCGAGGCCATCGTGCGGCAATATAGCGAACTGCTGTACTGGAAGGTGCGCCGCATCGTGATGAGCCACGAGGATTCAAACGACATCATGCAAAACGTGTTCCTCAAGGCGTGGAACAACCTCGACGAATTTCAGCAGAAGTCGAAAATCTCGACATGGCTCTATCGCATCGCCGTGAACGAGGCACTCGATTTCCTGCGGAGGCAGAAGTCGGCCTATTCCGTCAGTGCCGACGACGAAGTTTCGGTTTCCAACCGGCTGCAGGCCGACCCGTATTTCGACGGCGACGAATTGCAGGCGCTGCTTCAGGAGGCCATTGCCCACCTGCCCGACGTGCAGCGGACGGTGTTCACCCTCCGCTACTACGACGAGATGAAATATGCCGAGATGAGCAAACTGCTCGACACTTCCGAGGGCGCCCTGAAGGCCAGTTATCACTTGGCCACGAAGAAAATTACGGAATACGTCCGCCAACACCAAATCTAAGGCTTTTCTATGGACAACTTGATTCGGAAAAATTCTTTTCGTGCGTGGCTGTTGGCTGCGAGACCGAAAACGCTGACCGGCGCGGCAGTGCCCGTGATGATTGGCTCGGCTCTGGCCGTGAGCGATGCGCAGTGGCAAGTGCGCTGGGTGCCGATGGCTTTGTGCTTTTTGTTTGCGTTCATCATGCAGATTGACGCGAATTTCATCAACGATTATTTCGATTTCAAGAAAGGCACCGACGACGAACTTCGACTGGGGCCGAAGCGCGCCTGTGCGCAGGGCTGGGTGACAACCGAGGCCATGAAGCGCGCCATTGCCATTGTCACGCTGCTGGCTTGCGCAGTGGGACTGCCGCTGGTCGTTTATGGCGGTTGGAAAATGGTGGTCGTGGGTGCGTTTTGCGTCGTGTTTTGCTTCCTCTACACGACGCATTTGTCGTATGTGGGCATGGGCGATGTGCTCGTGGTGCTGTTTTTCGGCATTGTTCCCGTCACGATGACCTACTATCTGGTGAT
>JAFUVC010000191.1 GCA_017483785.1 Prevotella sp. | reverse complement strand
CATCGATTCAAAAATAGTAAATAGAAAATCGTCAAATTGTAAATTGTAAATTGTAAATTGTAAATTGTAAATTGTAAATTATTTCACTCCCGTATGCCCATAGCCTCCGGCTCCGCGCTCCGTCGCGTCGAGTTCCTCAACCTCGATGAAATCGGCCGTTTCGTGCCGTGCAATCACCATCTGGGCCACCCTTTCGCCGTCGTTGATCGTGAAATCCTCCTGCGACAGGTTCACCAGCAACACGCCCACCTCGCCGCGATAGTCGGCATCGATGGTTCCGGGCGCATTCAACACCGTGATTCCGCGCTTCAGGGCCAAGCCGCTCCTCGGCCTGACCTGCGCCTCATATCCCTCGGGAAGGGCAATGAACAAGCCCGTCGGAATCAGGCATCGCTCAAGCGGTTTCAAGACCACGGACTCGTCTAAATTGGCGCGCAAATCCAGTCCCGCACTCTGCGCCGTGGCATACTGCGGAAGCGGATGATGGCTTTTGTTGACAACCTTAATTTTCGTCATTTCATTTCAATTTGCGTTCTAACTGACTTGCAAAGTTACGAAAAATCGGTGTCAAAACAAAAAATTTTCCGTTTTTAATGCTTTATTTTTTGATTTTTACCGTATCTTTGCACTTATGAACTGGCTACAACTCATTTCCAACAAGCGACTCGGCCAAGAATACCGCCACCCTGAGCGGCACGACGACCGGTCTGAATTCAAGCGCGACTACGACCGCCTGATTTTCTCGGCACCCTTTCGCCGACTGCAAAACAAGACCCAAGTGTTTCCGCTGCCCGGCAGCATTTTCGTACACAACCGCCTGACCCACTCGCTCGAGGTGGCCTCGGTGGGCATGTCGCTCGGCAACGACGTGGCGCGCGAACTGAAAAAAAAGCATCCGGAACTCGCCGGAACGCTGTTTGAGGAAATCGGAACCATCGTTTCGGCGGCTTGTCTGGCCCACGACATGGGCAACCCGCCCTTCGGCCATTCGGGCGAGAAAGCCATCCAGACTTTTTTCTCCGAAGGCCCCGGACAGATGCTAAAATCGGCGGTTTCATCGGGATTTTGGGACGACATCACCCGTTTTGAAGGCAATTCCTACGCCTTCCGCCTGCTCACCCACAGTTTCCTCGGACGGCGCAAGGGCGGCTACGTCATGACCTACTCCACGCTGGCCAGCATCGTGAAATATCCCTATTCCTCGACTTGCGCCACGAAAAAAGGCAAGTTCGGATTTTTCTACTCCGAAGCCGAATCCTACCGCCGAATCGCCGACGAACTCGGCATTCCGCCCTCGACGCGCCATCCGCTGGTCTATCTCGTGGAGGCAGCCGACGACATCTGCTACGAAATCATGGACATTGAAGATGCCCACAAACTGAAACTGCTCACCTACGAGGAAACGGAGCGACTTTTCCTCAATTTCTTCGATGAAACCGAGCAAAATCACATCTTGCAGCGGCTGAAAGACGAAGAAGTCACCGACGTGAACGAAAAAGTGGTTTATCTGCGGTCGTGCGTCATCAGCCTGCTGGAGCGCAAATGCGTGGACACGTTTGTGGAAAACGAGCAGAAGATTCTCGACGGCACTTTCGAGGGCAGCCTCATCAAGCAGACGCCCGAGCGCATCCGCGAAGCCTACAGGCAGTGCAGCGAACTGTCGGTGGAGCGAATCTACCGGAGCAAGCCCGTCCTCGACGTCGAACTGAGCGGTTACAAAATCATCGAGACCCTGATGCAGACGTTCATCGGTGCCGCGATGCACCCCGGGCAGTTCCACTCGCAGCAATTGCTGGCCCTTGTCAGTTCGCAATACGACATCCGTTCCGACGACACGGAAACGCGCATCATGGCCGTCATCGACTACCTCTGCGGCATGACCGACGTGTTCGCACTTGACATTTACCAGAAAATCAACGGAATTTCGCTTCCCATCGTCTAAAAAACGCAAAAATCGGCCATTTCATCGCGATTTTCGCCTAAAAAACGCCCTTACAAGTCACGACTTCGGCTTGTAAATCACCTTGTTGACCCCACTCGTGATTTTCAGGGCCTCGGGATGCTCGCTGATGAACGAATCGACGTGGCGAATGCGCTTTTCCTCCAGAATTTCATCAACGGCAATCAGGATTCCCGTTTCCTCCACCTCGCCGAAGCCGTAGTTGATGGCCGTGCCAAACAGTTTCATCGTGGGCGAAAGGCTCATGTAGGCATTCACCAGCGGCGGAATATTGAAGCCCAGCGCACGAATCTCCGCGTTCAGGATGCGATAGTCTTTCTTAAAATCGTTTTCGCAGAAAAGCGCCTCCATTTCTTTCGGGTCAGCCTCAATTTTCAGCGGTTTCATCGGGGAAATCAGGTTTTCGCTGTCGCCGAAATGCTTCTGCAAAAAGTAAAGAATCATGTCGCGACCGCGACGCACATATGACGGATACATCGTCACCTTGCCGAAGAAATATTTCACATACGGATTGAGCACGGTCAGCGCGCCGATGCCGTCCCAGAGATTGTCGAGCGCAAAGATGCTCTTCGAGTTTTTCCGCACGTTCTGGTAGTCGAGCGAGACGAACGACCGCCCGAGTTCCACCGTGTAGGGCATATATTCCCTGATGAACCGCTCCGAGAAATGAAACATGTGGCTCGTGGCCAGTTTCGGCTGGCCTTTCTCGTCGAGTTCCCAGTCGGCCCCGAAAATATAGCGATAGCCGCCGATAATCTCCTTTTCCTCGGGGTTCCAGACAATCAGTTGCTTGTAGCAGTTCTCGCAGGTGTCGAAGTCGTCGATGTCGAGTGGTTTTCCCGTTCCGCCACCTGCCTCGCGGAAAGCAATCTCGCGCAGCCGGCCAATTTCGCGCATCACGTTCGGAGCGTTGTGGGCCGTAATCACGTAGATTTCATTGTTGCTCTTGTTCGTCATGCGCAACTTGCGCTCGGGCGTCAGTTCCTGCAAGAGCAGTTCCTTCTCAACAGGTGGTATGATTGGCTGTTCCATGATCTTGAAAGTCTTTTTTACGAATGAGGCAAGGCATAGACCTGCTCCTTCACCCACTGTGCCCACTGGAGTGCCGACTTCGACTTGTCGAACGTCTGCCATGGAATGGGTTTTCCGATGGTGATGTGGAAGGTCTTGCCCACGTTTTTATACATTTCATCGACGAGCCACAGCGTGGCAATCGTGAATTTCAGTTTCAGGCGGTCGCCGATGTTGGCAATGCGATAGAACTTGGCCGAGTTCTGGCCCCCGAAGTGGATGGGCACGACGTCGCGCTGCGTTTCCACGCTTTTTGCGATGAACGCCTTTTTCCAGTCGAGGTCGCGAATTTTCCCGTCCTTGCCTTTGCGCGAGCAGATTCCGGCGGGAAACATCAGCATGTGGTGGTCAGACTTGAAGCCGGCCTCCACCATGGCGGGGAAGTCGCGACTCTGCTTGCCCGTCTTGTTGATGGGGATGCAGAGCGGAGCCAGCCCGGGCAGGTGCATGAGCAAATCGTTGACCAGATAGCGGAAGTTGCCGTCGTAGTGCTCGCCGATAATCGAGCCGAGCGCCACGCCGTCGATGCCGCCCAGCGGATGGTTCGACACGAAGGTGTAGAGCCGCCCGTCGTCTTTCAGCGGAAGGTTTTCGAGGCCTTCAACCTCGAGCGTCATGTCGAGGTATTTCACCGTTGACTTCAGCCACGGCGTACCCGTCAGTTCGCGGTTTTCCCAGAGGAAATCGTTCACCTGATCCTGATGAATGGTCTTTTTCAGCCACGACACGGCTGGACGCGGCACCCACCGCGCCTTTTTGCCCATTTTCTCGCGCAACACCTCGTCGAGGTCAATCGTTTTTTGCATAATTTTTACTTTATGAACTGCAAAAATAGTGTTTTTTTTTCAAAACTTTACATTTTTCGTCAAAAAATATTTTCAATATGCAAAAAAACTTTCAATTTTTAACCAATTACTTTTGCACGCCATTCTTCTCGTGCATAAAAAAACAATTACGCCTGTGCCTGCGAGGAAACCAATTCATAGTAATGTCCTTTTTTCTCCATCAGCGACTCGTGGTTGCCGACTTCCACGATGAAACCTTTGTCGAGCACCACAATCTGGTCGGCATTGCGGATGGTACTCAGACGATGGGCAATGACAACGACCGTCCGCTGCTCAAAAGCCCCGTTCAGGGCATCGACGATTTTCCGTTCGTTGATGGTATCCAAAGCATTCGTCGCTTCATCCAAAAACAGGAATTTCGGGTCGCGATACAGCGCACGCGCTATCAGCAGGCGTTGTTTCTGACCACCGCTCAGCCCGCGTCCCGTTTCACCAATCATCGTTTCAAAACCTTTCGGCATCGCATTGATTTCATCCTCGATTTGCGCAATGCGACAGACTTCACGCAGGCGGTCGTAATTGATATGCTCATCATCCAACACAATGTTATTCAGAATCGTGTCGCTAAACATTTTTCCGTCCTGCATCACTACGCCGCACAGATTCCGCCATTGGCGAAGGTTGATGGCATTGACATTCATCGTGTCCATCTTAATCTCACCGTAACTGGGCTTATACAGCCTCACCAAAAGTTTCAACAGGGTCGATTTTCCGCTTCCGCTGCCTCCGACGATAGCCGTCACCTTGTTTTCGGGAATTTGCAGATAGATGTTCCGCAACACCATCGGCGCGTTTACCGTATATTGGAAATGCACATTTTCCAAGCGTATCGTTTTCTTTTCGGGCAAAATCGTAGTGCTGCCGATAGATAAAAGTTCCTCCTCGTCTTCCAACTGGCGGATTTCGTTGATACGCAAGAAACTGATTTTGGCGTATTGGGCAGACACCACAAAATTGATAAACTGCACCAACGGACCATTGAGCATTCCGATGATGAACTGTGTGGAAATCATCATTCCGAATGTGATTTCACCCTGTATCACTGCCATTGCACAGAAAAACACAATCGCCATATTCTTGATGCTTTCGATGAACTGCGCACCCAGATTTTGGGCGTTGGTCACGGCAAGTACCCGTTTGTTGACGTGGTACAGCCGTGCCTGTATCTCCTCCCATTTCCAACGCCGGTGCTTTTCGTAATTATAGATTTTAATGTCTTGAATGGCCGAAACGGTTTCCACCCAATAACTCTGGTTGCGCGAAAGCAATTCAAAATATTCCCAGTCCAATTTCTTGCGGATGCTCAAGAACAGCAACACCCAACATACATAGAGTATCGAGCCTGCCAGAAAAATCAGGAAAATCACCGCATTATAGACCAACAGGATGATGGCAAAAACCACAAACGTAAGCGTGGAAAATATGAGGGAGAGCGAGTTGTTCATAATGAAACTGCGGATGCGCTCGTGGTCTTGTGCGCGTTGTAGAATGTCGCCCAGCAGTTTGTTTTCAAAGAACGTGACGGGCAGTTTCATCAGTTTAATCAGGTAGTCTGAAATCAAAGCGATGTTCACTCGTGCTGTGATGTGCAGCAGAATCCAGTCGCGCAGCACGTTGAATATCATCACACTCAGCAGAATGGCAATGTTGCCAATCAGCACCATATTGATGAATTTCACATCCGAGGTCTTGATGCCGACGTCAATCACTGCCTTTGAAATAAACGGAAGCATTCCCTGCAAAGCCGTCACCACGAGCATAATGACGAAAATCAGGCTGAAGTTGCTTTTGTAAGGGAAGAAATATTTGAGAATACTGGTAAAACTGTTTTTCTTCTGTTCCCGTTCCGCTTTGCTGTCTTTAAATTCTGCCGTTGGCTCCACGGCAAGCAACACGCCTTGGTTTTCTCCTTTCTGATACCATCCGCGCCGAAACTCCTCGTGGGTGTACTTCACGCGTCCTTTTGCCGGGTCGGAAACCCAGATGTGCTTCTTGTCAGAATGATATACGACGATGAAATGGCTGTCTTTCCAGAACACAATGGCAGGGAAGGGTATGCTGTTCACTACGTCGTCGATGGTGCATTTGATGGCCAGTGTGCGCAGACCTATACTCTCGGCACCTGTGCTGAGGTCGAGCAGCGAAACGCCCTCTTTGGTGATTCCGCAGCAGTCGCGCATATATTGTAGCGAATAGTATTTGCCGAAATGCTTGGCAATGATTTTCAGCGACGCAGGCCCGCAGTCCTGCGAATCCATCTGATACTCTACGGGAAAACGATGAAATAGCATTTTTCTTATTTTTCGCTTTTGGATTTCAAATTATCAAACAATCTCTCTATCAGCCGTTTGCGCTTGGTGATAATCTCAGCCGTTCCCTTGCTCTCGAAATCAAGCGGCAGCGTCCTGCCGAAATTCGTCACCATCCCATCTGGGAAAGAAACAACCACCAAATAGGCGTCCACGTCGCCATTCGCAGTTTTCAGTTTGTTGGTCATACGCGAAACCGACTTCACCGTGCCTTTCAGCAATCCGTATTCATCGTAGGGATAGTTGTTGATTTTCACGTTGGCCGTCTGCCCTTCCTCCACCTTTCCGGCACCGAAAGAGGGTATCACCACTTCGCCCAGAATGCTGTTTTTGTCGGGAATCACCGAGAAAAGTTCTTGTCCGGCCTGCACGAAGCTGTTGTCACGCCAGAAACTCAGGAATTCCAGTTCTCCGGCAATCGGCGAGTACAGCAGATAGCGTTCTTTCCACAGGCTGATGCTGTTCTCCAGTTCATTCTTTCTGCCGATGTAGTCGGAAAAGGCTTTTTCCTTAGTCTCGGTCTCTTCCAGAAGAATGCGCTGCATCTCCAACTGGTTTCGCGCCACCTCCGACTGCTTTCCGAGTTGGCTGCTTTGCAGGTTCAGCCGTGCCTCCTGAAGCGACAGGTGGGCTTTGTGCTGCTGTTGGTATTCCTGTTCGCTGATGCCTTTGGCAGCCAACAAAACGCTGTCTTTCCGCAACTGCTCGGCGGAAGTGTTCAGAATCCGCTTTTTCAGTTGCATCTCGTCGTTCATATTGGCAATCACGGCCTCGTCCTTTGTGATTTGCTGCCGCAGGTTTTTCCGCATCGTCGTATAGATGTCCGACGAACACAACCGTTGGTATTGCAGATAGGCAATCAGAAATGCGTTGTAGGCCGAACTGACCTCGCCCAAGAGCAAAGTATCTGGCAAGGGAACGCGGATGTTTCTTTTTGAGCCGACGGCACTTAAAATCGAGTCCAACAGCAGAATATGTCGGTAGTTGGCACCGCTTTCGATGTAGCCGATGACCTCGCCCTTTCCTAATTGAGCCTTATTCTCCTGCAAAAGGATGATTCGCCCGTTGCTGTTCGCCACCAACCGCACGGGGGCAGCCGTCGCCGTCACCGAAATCTGGCCATCCACCGTGTCGGGATATTGTATCAGGAAGCCTAACAGCACGATAATGCCCATCAATACGCTGACGCACAACGCCACCCACTTCACCCAATAGGTCGGCATCCGGTCGATGATGGCCTGCACTTCTTCCGACTTTTCAAAAGTTTCGTCCGGCAAGGAAATTTCTTGCTCGGTTTTGATATTATCTTCTGTTGTCATTTTTCTTTTCTGAATTTATGTGTCACTCGATGAATTAAGTTTAGGCGATAGTCTGCTTTCCGAAAAAGATTATCTACCATTCCTGAAATCTCATCGTTGGCACGGGTCACGTCGGAATAGCCGAAGTCCGTCTGGATGGAAACGAAAGGATACATCGTCATCTTGTCTTTCGCAATCGCGGACAGAACGCCGTCGGCGGTGTCGGTGTCCTTGAAATCGTAGTCCAGAATCTTTTGGAACAACGGTTTGAACACCACGATAAATTGCGTACACCAGAACCAATCGACCCAATGGCGGTTACTCGCCACGGGAACAGCCGTTCCAAAGCCGCCGATGCCGCCAGAGAGCAGTTCCGCGCCCTGCTCGTCGGCTCCAACAATGCTTGACAGAAGGTATTCTTTGCTGTATTGGGGCGTGAAAGTATGGTCGTCCTCGCAGATAATCATAATGTCATCGTCGTTTTCGATGGCCGTTTCCACCGCCTTCACCATACTTTTCCACAAGCCTACGGCCCCGATCGGATGCTCTACGGCATCAATCCACGTCAGTTTAAATTCTTTCTTCCCTCGGAACTGCGCCTTGATGTGCTTCCGTCGGTCTATGCGGTCTTTGAGGTTTATCACATAGACGGGAAGGTAGAAGTCGCTTTCGGCTTCCTGTTTTTTCTTTTGAGCCTTTTTCTGCTTGTGCTTTTTGACCGTTTCCTCGAAGATTTTGTTTACTTTCTCACCCCACACATCCCAATTCAGGCGCGTTTCGTATTCGTGGCGCGACGATTGGCGAAGTTTGAAATAGTTTTCCTTATCGCTGAAAACCGCCTTGATTTTCTCGGCATAGTCTTCCGCCGTTGCGTCGGGCGGCAGCAAAAAGCCGTTTTTGCCCTCTCTGACGGGCTGGCTCACGCCGCCCACGTTGGAAGCGATGCTCGGAACGCCGTAGGCCGATGCCTCGCAGAACACGATGCCGAAAGCATCGAATTCCGTCGGAAGAACCAAGAAATGCGCCGTTTTCAGGATGTTGCAGAGCCGCTCCAAATCGTCGGGTTTCGACTTGTCCAGAAAGGGAATGAGAGTCAAATCCGAATCCTCGTTTTCGGAAAAGTCGGGCGGAACGCTGCCAATCAGCGTACAGGTGCAGGGGAATCCCTCGCTTTTCAGCTTTTTGTACGCCCCCAACACCTTATCGCCGCCCTTTTTCTCCCAGTTCCGTCCGATGAAAACGAGGTTACAGACATTCATAGAAATCTCCGTCTGACAATCCGAGGGATGCGGAATGTTCGCCCCGAACTCAACCACATGAATTTTGGAACTATCCGAACGGTAGTGGTTAATAGCACCGTCCTTTGCCCATTCGGATGAGAAAATGAGGCAATCTGCCGTTTCTATCATCTTTTCTTCAACGCAATCTGCCGTTTTTTCATATTCGCCAGAAGGAACTTTCAGATAATCTTTGAACAGATGAAAAGTCGTGTCACCCACATAGAAAATTGGGATGTTGATGTTCAAAAAAGCTCCCAGAAAACTGTCGCGGACAATGAGGATGTCGTAATTAACGTGAGTTCGACGAAAATAATTGTAAAATAATCGTCTGATTATTAGGTAATTAGCGATATTTTTAGTAACTTTGTAGTACCTCCCATAAAGTTGAACTAAAAGATATCGCTAATGTTTACCGAGGACAAAGTTACT
>JAFUVC010000190.1 GCA_017483785.1 Prevotella sp. | reverse complement strand
TTTCGACTCCGTGTTCAACTCGTTTCGCGGCATCATCGCCTATTTCAAGATTGAAAACGGCTCGATTCGCAAGGGCGACAAGGTGAAATTCTTCAACACGGGCATGGAATACGACGCCGACGAGGTGGGCGTGCTGAAGATGGACATGATTCCGCGCCAGGAACTGCGCACGGGCGAGGTGGGCTACATCATCAGCGGCATCAAGGACGCTAAAGAGGTGCAGGTGGGCGACACGATTACCCACATCAGCCGCCCCTGCGAGAAGGCCATCGAGGGCTTTCAGGAGGTGAAGCCGATGGTGTTTGCCGGCGTGTATCCGATTGACCCGACCGACTACGAAAACCTGCGTGCGTCGCTCGAAAAACTGCAACTCAACGATGCCTCGCTGACGTTCCAGCCCGAGTCGTCGGTGGCACTCGGATTCGGCTTCCGCTGCGGATTCTTGGGCCTGTTGCACATGGAAATCGTGCAGGAACGGCTCGACCGCGAGTTCAACATGGACGTGATTACGACCGTGCCCAACGTCTCGTACATGGTTTACACCAAACAGGGCGAGGAAAAAGAGGTCCACAACCCGTCGGGACTGCCCGAGCAGGTCATGATTGACCACATCGAGGAGCCTTACATCCGCGCCAACATCATCACGACGACCGACTACATCGGCCCCATCATGAAACTCTGCCTCGACAAGCGCGGCGAACTCATCAAGCAGGAATTCGTGAGCGGAAACCGCGTGGAACTGCACTTCTACATTCCGCTGGGCGAAATCGTCATCGACTTCTACGACAAACTCAAGTCGATTTCCAAGGGCTACGCCTCGTTCGACTACCACATCGACTCGTTCCGCCCGTCGAAACTCGCCAAACTCGACATCCTGCTCAACTGCGAGCCCGTCGATGCGCTCTCCACGCTCACCCATCAGGACAATGCCGTGACACTGGGGCGCCGCATGTGCGAGAAACTCAAGGAACTCATTCCGCGCCAGCAGTTCGACATCGCCATTCAGGCGGCCATCGGCGCGAAAATCATCGCCCGCGAAACCATCAAGCAGGTGCGCAAGGACGTGACGGCGAAGTGCTACGGCGGCGACGTCACCCGTAAGCGCAAACTCTTGGAGAAACAGAAGCGAGGCAAGAAACGCATGAAGCAAATCGGCAACGTGGAAGTGCCGCAGAAGGCCTTCCTCGCCGTGCTGAAATTAGATTAAACAAACCTAAACACCTAAAAGAGAACCGCGATGAGAGGATTTGTGAAGACACCGCGCGACATTGCCCGCGAACTGGCCCGTCGCTACAGTACCATGACGCACGAAGAACTCGACACGCTTGAGGATATCCTCATTCCGCTGCGCTACCGCAAGGGCGAGATGATTCTCAAGGAGGGCGAGGTTTGCCGCAACATCTATTTTATCGACCAGGGGCTCGTTCGCCAGTTCTACTACAAAAACGGCAAGGAAGTGACCGAGCATCTGGGCGACGACCACACCATTTTCATGTGCATCGAGAGCCTTTTCCGCGAGGAACCCACCCATTTGCAGGTGGAGGCCCTGGAGCGGACCATCGTCTATGCCATGCCGAAGAGCAAACTCGAAGTCGTTGCCCTCCACAGCGTGAACATCCAGATGATGTACCGAAAAATCTTGGAGGAATCGCTGATTATCTCGCAGATTCATGCCGACCTGATGCGCTTCGAGACCGCACAAGACCGCTACATGAAGATGTGCAAACTCTATCCGCAAGTGGTGTTGCGGGCTCCACTGGTCTATATCGCCAACTATCTGCAAATGACGCCCGAGACGCTCAGCCGCGTGCGCAGCGCGGCCTATCACAGCGACATCTGATGGAAACGCTGCTGGCCATAGACGTCATCAACTGGCTGAACGACTGCGACACGTCGCTCTTGCTGGCCGTGAACGGGCTCCATTCGGGCTTCGGCGACTCGTTTATGTGGCTCGTCAGCCGGAAATTCGAGTGGATTCCGATGTACTTGGCGCTTTTCTACGTGATTCTGCGCAATTTCCACTGGAAAGTGGCGTTGGCGAGCCTCGTGGCGATGGCGCTGATTTTCGCGCTGACCGACGCCTGCAACACCCAACTGCTGCGACCTACCGTGGCGCGGTTGCGACCGAGCAACCTCGACAATCCCGTCAGCGCGATGGTTCACATCGTCGATGGCTATCGCGGCGGTTCCTACGGCTTCCCCTCGGCCCATTCGAGCAACTCGTGGGGACTGGTGTTTTTCATGACTTGGCTCTTCCGAAAGCCCGCGCTGACGCTGTTTCTGGCCTTCTGGGCCACGCTCCAATGCTATTCGCGGCTCTATCTGGGCGTTCACTACCCGGGCGACCTGCTGGCAGGCATGCTGATGGCCTTCATCAGTGCCACGGCGGTCTATTTCCTGTTCTGGCGCATCACGAAATACCCGATTCCCAAAGAGTTGAAGCACGGTTTCGTGCCGATTCTGGTGGGTTCGCTGACGATTTTGGTCTTCGCCGTTTATTCGCTAATCGCATGACAATCAATCCGATAGCCGTTTTCCATTCGCCTTTCACCTCGAAGTTTGGCATTCCCAAGCAGAGCGGACTGGTGGCCGACTTGCAGGGGCGGATAGTCTTTGAGCCGTCGTTCAGAAACGCCGATTTCGTGCGCGGTTTGGAGGATTTCGACTACATTTGGCTCATTTGGGGCTTCTCGGCCAATCGCCACGAGGCGGTCTGCCCCGTCGTGCGGCCACCCGTGTTGGGCGGAAACGAGAAAATGGGCGTTTTTGCGACGCGCTCGCCCTTCCGGCCGAATCCGCTGGGGCTGTCGTCGGTCAGAATCGAGCGAATCGAGCATTCCGAGTCGCTCGGCCCCGTGATTCACGTCTTGGGCGCCGACTTGATGGACGGCACGCCCATTTTCGACATCAAACCCTACATTTCCTATGCCGACAGCCACGCCGACGTGCGCTGCGGCTTCGTTGACCACCGTCAGTGGCCGAAATTGTCGGTTGTTTTCCCCGATTTCGTGGAAAAAATATTTTCGGCGGCCGAAATCGAGGTCTTGCGCCAGACACTTTCGTTAGACCCTCGTCCGCACTACCAAAACGACCCGCAGAAGGTCTATGGAATGCCTTTTGCAGGTCGCGATGTCCGTTTTCGCGTGGCCGACAGGGTTTTGACCGTGGTTGAAGTCACGGAAAAACATTTTTCCTGATACTTTTTGGAGAAATCAATGTTTTTCTGTAATTTTGTAGCCGTGAAAATTAGAAAATATGGAAAGGACAACGGTAATCAATCGAATCAAGCAAGTCGGCGAGGCAA
This sequence comes from Prevotella sp., assembly GCA_017483785.1. GTDB lineage: Bacteria > Bacteroidota > Bacteroidia > Bacteroidales > Bacteroidaceae > Prevotella. The sequence continues at coordinate 12,293 of JAFUVC010000190.1, read as the reverse complement.
CTCTGCCGCCGAAAAGCAGCCTGCTTTTGTATGGTTCGCGTGCTCGTGGCGATGCCCATGACGGCTCGGATTGGGATTTGCTCATTTTGCTTGACAAGCCACATCTCGTCGCCGACGATTACGACGCAACCTATCCTTTCCGTGAACTCGGTTGGGACATCGGAGAGGAAATCAGTCCGCACATTTACACCAAAAAACAATGGAGCGAATGGACTTTCCTTCCTTATTATAAAAATGTGGAACGTGATAAAATCGTCTTGATATGAGTTTGACTAACGAAGAACGCCGAACGCGATTATAATTGTGCTTATGAAGTGGAACCTGAAGAACTGATGAAAAGAATTGAACCAGCCCGACAACTGATAGAAAAAGTTGAAGAGTTGGTGAAAAAATAGATTGAGACGATTCAACTGAGTAATAACCATTAAAACGGAAAATAAGAAACAGACAGTGAGTTAGCAAATCTGGGACTTGGCCGAGCACAGCGGAGCCTTCCCGCAGGGAGAATTGACAAATTATTATTAACCAAAGGTCGTTCTTCCGTTCGCAACTTATTAGAAATCAGAGCTTTCGGCTCTTGTTCTTTGTAGCAGAATACCGCCTAACATTCAAGTAACAAGAACAAGCAGTAGGAAGTTCACGTCGTTAGGGCGTGGACTATTCATGCTTGTTGTTATGAAGGTCACTTGGCGGTAACCATGCTACAGATAAGCAACGAATGGTTAGCGCCTTTTTTAATTTCAATTTTTTATGCAAAATAATTTTTTTAGAAAGACCCTTGGCATTATATCCGCAGCAATTGTGTTTGTAGTATTTCCTGCTTGCGGAAGTGACAATGACGATTACAATGTTCCTGAAAACAATGAGGATGCAAATGGCTTACGGCTCAAAAGTATAGATGGAATGCCGCTGAACTATGATGCAGATGGAAAAATGACAAGCATTACAACTTCTCGTTGGGGCAATGTTATGTGGACTGCTATTCCGACTTTTGAAAATGGCTTTCTGACAAAATTCCAAGAAGATAGAGATATTTTTAATATTACTTGGTCAGGCGGGAATCCATCTTCAATGAGTGGTGGCGTTAATTACTGTGAAAGTAAAGCCACCGCTTATGGAGAAACTTGTCGTAGTGCTGCGTTCTGCACTGCTTTTAATCTTTACGTCTTATGGGGCGGAGATGCCTATAAACCACATAATTTAGGAGTTTTCTATGGTCAAGTACTCAATGGGAATTTGGGAAAAAATGCCAACAGGCTGATTACGCATTTGGAGTATCATGATGGAGATGAATTGAGTTGTGACTATAAATTTGAAAAAGATGCTAATGGCAACATTACGCGTGTCATCATGAATATAGTAACTAAATCTTATAAAAATGGAAATTTTTTAGGAACAAGTGAAAAGACAGAAACCATTAATTTATCGTGGGAAGATTCTACAGGAATTAATGGTGTTCAAGTTGGAAAAACTCCTGGTAAAGTTCAGACTATTAGCGGAATGAATACAGGTCGTAAAGCAAATGACCTGAAAGAATTTCCAAAAGGGGTTTATATCGTTGATGGGAAGAAGATTGTAAAATCAAAGTAAACCAAAATAATTTTTTAAGAAACTAATTGCTAAACAGGGATTTAAGTAGCCTCCGGGTAAAAGAATCTCTGTTTTTCTTGTTTGTGACGTAGGAAATTCGCTTATTAAGAGGAAAAATGAGCATAAAAGGTAATTTTTTTCTCAAAAATTTGGGTGAATCAACTTTTATGTTTATCTTTGCGGCAAATCAGAAGCATTGAAACGAAATATTGCGTATGGAAAGAAATTTGTTTATTGAACTTTTGGAAGACGGGGAAAACGTTAGCCTATATTCGCCACACTTTGAGGGTGAGGAATATTCTGAATTTGAGAAATTCCTATTAACATTTAAGGACACTTATCCCAACGATGTGCGTCAACTGGTTTACCGGCTCGACATCATCAAACGTGACGGTGCGAGAGATATGCATTTCCGGTATGAGGGAACGAGGCGCGACAGGGTGATGGCTCTGCCTTCCCACCTTGAAACAACTTCTTTGAGGCTTTATCTGCTGAATATTCAGGCTAAGATACTTATTCTCGGCAATGGAGGGCTGAAAAACACCGCCACCTATGAAGAGGACGAAAATCTGCATCGACAGGTGAAGGTTCTCCAGAAAATTGATATTGAACTGAAACAGAGAGAAAAAAACAAGGTGATTGTTGTGAAAGGAACCGAATTGCTCGGAGAATTGGCATTCACGATTGAAGACGAATAAATGAAAGGAGATATGATGAAAACGAACAGGATTATGGATGAGATTCGCAGCACGATTCCACCAGAGATGAAGCTGCAAATGGAAATGTCGGTGGCTATTGCCAACCGAATCTATGATATTCTCGAAGCGAGGGACATGTCGCAAAAAGACTTTGCACGGCTGATGGGAAAAACTGAGACAGAGGTGAGCAGATGGCTGTCTGGGACTCACAACCTGACGCTGGCCACCATTTGCAAGATTTCGTCGGCATTAGGGGAAAATGTCGTCACAGTTCCCGATTACGAAATTGAACTCGTGGAAGCATAATGTAAATTTATAAATTCCTCCGCGCGCGCAAGGTCCTCGGGCGTGTCGATGCCGATGGTTTCGATGTCGGTGAGGCCGACGCGGATGCGGTAGCCGTTTTGCAGCCAGCGCAGTTGTTCGAGGCTCTCGGCGAGTTCGAGCAACGAGGGCGGCAGTTGCGTAATCTCGCGGAGCACGTCGCGACGGTAGGCGTAGAGCCCGATGTGCTTCAGGAAGGGGAATTTTTCGAGCCATTCGCTTCGCTCGGTGCCGCGCACGAAGGGAATGACGCTGCGCGAGAAATAGAGCGCGAAACCGTTGTTGTCAACCACGATTTTCGGCGAATTGGGGTTCTCGGCGGCCTCCATCGTGGCGAAGGGCTTGCCGAGCGTGGCGATTTGCGTGGTCGGGTCGTCGAACTGGCGGCAAAGCGTCTCGATTTGCGAGGTCTGGATGAACGGCTCGTCGCCCTGCACGTTGATGATGACATCGGCCTGCGTGCCGATTTTCCCGACGGCTTCCTCGATGCGGTCGGTGCCGCTGCGGTGATGGGTGGAAGTCATCACGGCGCGACCGCCGAAGCGTTCCACTTCGCGGAAAATGCGGTCGTCGTCGGTGGCCACGAAAACCTCGTCAATCACTTTTGCGACTTGTTCATAAACCCGCTGAATGACGGTTTTTCCGCCAAGCATGGCCAACGGCTTTCCGGGAAAACGCGTCGAGGCGTATCGGGCGGGAATGACTGCTAAATATTTCATAAAATTATCAATTATCTCGAACTGCGGAATCCCTCCATGAGCATGTATTTCCGGCGCATCATGCGGTTGTAGATATTGCGCATCCAGAGGCGACGGGTGGCAATGAAAGCGACGCCAATCAAGAGGATGACCGAATAGGCGAGGGTTTCGCTCAGGAACACTTGCAGGACGCAGATGAGGATGACGGGCAGGAAGAGCGCCACCATCTGCACCACCACCTGATAATAGTTGTTTTCCACGCCGCCCTTGCTGATGAATTTCGTGTTCAGCGGTATGGTCTGCTTGTTATAGACGGCCATCTGGAAGAGCATGAAATATTGGAGTCCGGCCGTGAAGACGGCGTAGGAAATGAGCATGAGCGGCGACCATTTTCCCGTGAACACGGGCGGAAACATGAGCACAAACGGCAGTGCGAGAATGGCCGTGGAGAAGATGTATTTCGCATGGAGCAGTTTCAGGATGTTCTCGCGGCGAACCATCAGGCAGTCGATGTAGTTGCCCTCGTTGCACATCACGCGCGTGAGTTGCATCGAGCCGTAGATGACAAAATTGTAGAAACACCAGAAATTGGTCATCAGGGGGCTGTCATAAACGTCGGTGAGCGTGATGGCGAGGCTGAGGACCAGCACGGCGGCCGTAACCATGATGAAACTCTTTCGCGGATTTTTATTGCGCAGAATCGACTTGATTTCGAGTTTCAGGTATTGCCCGATTTCGCCGTATCGGTCGAAAAATGCGAACTGGCTGACGTTGCGCAGGCGAGTCTGCTCGGTTTTCGAGATTTCGCGCATCACGTTGACCATTTGCAGCCGTCGGTTTATCGCCACGAGCACGGCAAGCAGGGCCAGTGCGCCGAGATAGGGCAGGGGACTGCCGTTGCTGATGGCCGTGCCGATGTTGGCGTAGAACTCGAAAAAGTTTTCAAAGCCTTTCTCGCTGAAGCCCTTGATGATGATGGGGAGCGCGACGACGGCGTAAACCGCAAGCGGCACGAGCCAATAAGCCAAACTGTTCGTGACGAGCGTGCGCACGATGGAATACCACTGGCTGTTGGCCAGAATCAGCAGGTAGAAGCAGAGCAGGAAGCCCAAAGTGACCCAAAATCCCTCGACGAAGACCACCGACATTATGGCATAGGGAATGAGCATCGCGAACCAGATGGCGTTGCCCCACGTGAAGAGCGACGTGCCGATGAACGTGTCGATGCAGGTGGATTTTGGAATGGGCAGCAGCACGTAGGGTTTTACGATTTGCGACGGCGTTTGCTGCGCCATGAATCGGAACAGGAAATCAATCAGCAGGATGAACGGCGAAATGCCCATGATCATCTCCAGCGCAGTCACCGAGCCGCTGCCGTCGTTGGCAACGAGCGAGAGCATGACGGCGAAAAACATGAGATAGACGATGATGAAGCCGCTCATAAACCAGACGATGTACTTGGCAGCCTTGTTCTGCTCGAAGTTGAAGGCGCGTTTTTCGGCCAGTTTGCGGTGGCGGCGCAGTTCGCGGATGATTTGCAGTCGGTTCATGGGCGTTTTTTAGCGTAAGTCAATCACTTCGGCCGTCGGAAAATCCTTGGCCTTGAACACAAACGTGGCGTCGCTCTGGGTTTTCGCCTGAAAATTGCTGATGTCGATGGTCGTCCACGTTGTCCCCTCGCGCATTCTCACCTGCGTGGGTGTGTAGGTTTTCTTGTTCACCTTGATGTAGAGTTCCTGCGCGCTGCGCGACTTGTTTTGCGCCACGAGGCGAATGTTGTAGAAATTGCGGTCGTTGCCCGTCATCGAGAGCGTGTAGCCCTGCTTGTAGAGGTTGATGAACTGATAGGGGTTCATGGCCATCTGCTGGGCCTCGGTGGGCGTAAAGATGTTCACTTCGTCGGTCGATTTCATGTAACTCCACTGCGTTTTTCCGTCGAACCAGACGATGGCCTGCGGCGTGCGGGCGTGGAATTTCTTGCCTTTGATGGCGATGGTGCCCGTGGTGGAGCCGATTTTCGCACTCGTAATCTTGAACGACGCGCTTGCGCCGCCCTTATAGCCGACGACGGCGGCCGTCTTGTCGAGGATTTTGCGGGCTTCGGCGGCTTTCTGCGCCATTGCGGTTGTGCTCGCAAGCAGAATTATCAGTGAAAACAGTATTTTTTTCATCGTTTTGCTTCTTTTTTAAATGTTATTCATTGAGTTTGGCGAGCAGCGTGTTGAGCGTGTTCTCGTCGGAGATGAGCACCTCGCGCGGCTTGGCTCCGTTGGCCTCGCCCACGATGCCGGCTTCGTGGAGTTGGTCCATGAGTCGTCCGGCGCGGTTGTAGCCGATTTGGAACCGACGCTGAATCATGCTCGTGGAACCCTGCTGAGTGGTGACGACGATGCGCGCTGCATCCATGAAAAGCGGGTCCAGAGGTCCTCCGCCCATGCCGCTTCCGCCTCCGATGTCGCCACCGCTTTCTGTGGCAGGTTCTGGCAGTTCGAGCGGTTCCACAGGCCCGGGCTGTGCTTCCACGTGCTTGTTGATGCGCTCCACTTCGGGCGTATCGACGAAGGCGCACTGCACGCGCACAGGCTCGTTGCCGATGAGAATGAGCATGTCTCCGCGACCCACGAGTTGGTCGGCGCCTTTCTGGTCGAGAATCGTGCGCGAGTCGATTTGCGACATCACGCGGAAGGCCATGCGGCCGGGGAAGTTCGCCTTGATGGTACCCGTGATGATGTTGGTGGTCGGGCGCTGCGTGGCGATAATCATGTGGATGCCGACGGCGCGCGCCAACTGGGCGATTCGGGCAATCGGGAGTTCGATTTCCTTGCCTGCGGTCATGATTAAATCGCCGAATTCATCGATGACAACGACGATATACGGCATGTATTCGTGGCCTTTCGTCAGGTCGAGTTCGTGCTTCACGAATTTCTCGTTGTATTCCTTCACGTTTTTGGCGCGAGCCTGCTTCAGCAGGTCGTAGCGCGAGTCCATCAGTTTGCAGAGCGAGTTCAGCGTGCGCACCACTTTCGTCACGTCGGTGATGATGGGTTCTTCCTCGTTTTCGGGCAGCGTGGCCATGAAGTGGCTCGCCAGCGGAGAATAGATGCTGAATTCGACCTTTTTCGGGTCAATCAGCACGAATTTCAGTTCATTGGGGTGTTTTTTGTAGAGTAGCGACGTGATAATTGCGTTGAGTCCGACGGATTTTCCCTGTCCGGTGGCACCGGCCACGAGCAGGTGCGGAATTTTTGCCAAGTCGGCCATATACACCTCGTTGGTGATGGTTTTTCCGAGCGCGATGGGCAGGTCCATCGTGGTTTCCTGGAATTTCTTCGAGTTCAGAATGCTCTCCATCGACACGATGTTGGGCTTCTTGTTCGGCACCTCGATGCCGATGGTCCCCTTGCCGGGCATGGGTGCGATAATTCGGATGCCGAGGGCGGCAAGGTGCAGCGCAATGTCTTTCTCGAGCGTCTGGATGCGCGAGATTTTCACGCCCGGGGCCGGTGTAATCTCGTAGAGCGTGATGGTCGGGCCCACGGTGGCGTGGATTTCCTTGATGGCGACGCCAAACGAATTGAGCACTTCGACGATGCGCTGGTTGTTGCTGCGGATTTCCTCCATATCGACCTCGGGCTTGCCCGAATAGTCGTATTTCTTGAGCAGGTCGAGCGTCGGGAATTTATAGTTGAGGAACGGCTCGCGCGGATTGATGGGCGTCTTGCGGATTTCCTCGGCCGTCAGAGCCTTGCCTTTGGCCTTGTCTTCGTCTTTCCCGACTTCCACGGTGACGGGTGGTGTCTTGTCGTCGTCACCGTCTCCGATTTCGGGCTTTGGCTTGTCGAAGACGGGCGTAATCTCGGGCTTTCCCTCATTTTCGTCGCCCGTCGGAAGGTCTTTAACCACCGTGGACGTGGGGTCTTCGGGAATTTCGGTCGTGTCAATCACTTCTCCTGTCATTTCCGGCTCTTCCTTCGGCTGGTTTATCGTGATTTTCACCATTGAAGTCAGGTATTTCACGGGATTCAGCATCTTCCGAATCACGTTGATGGTCTCGGCGCTGAGGTAGGTCAGGAAGGCCAGTGCCACGAGCAGCAGAATGGCCGTCAGCCCCGGAGGGCCTACGAGGTTTTCCATCTGCTGGACGCAGAAAAGTCCGTGGTTTCCGCCTGGGTTATAGACTTGCTCGTCCATGATGGGTGAGAGGAATTTCGCAAACGAGATGGAACTCCAAATCAGCACCAGCGCCATGCTGAAGAACCATTTCCAGAGGTTCACCCGATAGACCTGCATCAGCCGCAGTCCCACCAGAATGAGGAAGGCCGGAATGAGGAAGGCCGGCAGTCCGAAGTTGACCGTGATGAGGTAGTACGACAGCAGTGCGCCGATGGAACCGCAGTAGTTGGCGAACATCTTGTTCTTGTTCAGCCATTCGCCCGGTCGCAAGTCTTCGAGCAGGCTTTGGTCGGCCTGGCCCGTCTGCAGGTACGAAACCATCGCGGTGATGGCGTAGATGGCTGCCAGAATGCATACAATACCCAATATGAAATTGAGTTTTTCATTGTCGAGAATATGTTGAAAGCCGGTGGCTTCTTTCAGTGTTTTAGGCTTTTTCACAGCCTTTTTCTTTGCCATAAATCTGTGTTGTTATAGAATTTAACTGCAAAAATAGTGGAAAAAACTCACATTCGCTCAACTTTTCGCACTTTTTTTTCTAATTTTGCACGTTGATAATGAATTTTAAATGAAAAAAGTCATCTACAGCCAGTTTCCGAAGGCTGAAATTGCCGCTTTGCCCGTTGTGGAGTTCACGGGGCGAATCGTGGTGGTCTTCACTGAGGCGGAGGCCGAGAAAGCCGTCGATTTCCTGTTGTCGCAACCTCGTCTGGGCATCGACACCGAGACGCGACCGTCGTTCAAGCCGGGCCGCCAGCATCGGGTTTCGCTCTTGCAAGTCTCGACCGACGAGATTTGCTTCCTGTTCAGGCTCAACATGATGGGCATGACGCCCGCGATAATCCGATTGCTGGAGAACACCGACGTGCCGATGATTGGGCTGTCGCTGCACGACGATTTGCTCTCGCTGAAACGTCGCACGACGTTCAATCCTGGCCATTTCATCGACCTTCAAGACATGGTGGGCGACCTCGGGATTGAAGACCTGAGCCTCCAGAAACTCTATGCCAACCTGTTCGGCCAGAAAATCAGCAAGCGGCAGCAACTGTCGAACTGGAACGCCGACGTGCTGAACGAAAAACAGAAACTCTACGCCGCCACCGACGCGTGGGCCTGCCTGCAACTCCATCGCGAAATCTGCCGGCTGAGGGACTCGCGCGACTTTGAATTAGTGAAAGAATCCGTACAATCAGAATGACGATGAAATACAAATCAATCTATTTGAAAAAAGGCAAGGAAGAGTCGCTCCGCAGGTTTCATCCGTGGGTGTTCTCGGGTGCCATCCACCACGCCGACGAAGCCATCGAAGAGGGCGAAACGGTGAAAATCTTCACCGAAAACGGCGATTTCATCGCTGTCGGCCATGCCCAAATCGGCTCCATCGCCGTCAGGGTGTTGTCGTTTCGCGACGAGGAAATCAACGATGAATTCTGGAAAAATCGGCTGAGGTCGGCTTTCGAGGTGCGAAAAGGCATCGGACTGGCCGACAATCCGCAAAACAATACGTTCCGGCTGGTTCACGGCGAGGGCGACAACCTTCCCGGGCTGGTCATCGACTGCTACGGCAAAACGGCCGTGGTTCAGGCCCACAGCGTGGGCATGCACGTGGAGCGCGAGGCGGTTTGCAAGGCACTTGTCGAGGTGATGGGCGACCGCATCGCTCACGTTTTCTATAAAAGCGAGACGACGCTGCCCTACAAGGCCGAACTGGGACAGGAAAACGGCTTCATTTTCGGTGGCGACGATGCCGACAACGTGGCCGTGGAAAACGGCCTGAAGTTCCATATCGACTGGTTGCGCGGGCAGAAAACGGGCTTTTTCGTCGATCAGCGCGAAAATCGGCTCCTGCTCGAACGCTATGCCGCCGGACGCAGCGTGCTCAACATGTTTTGCTACACGGGTGGCTTCTCGGTCTATGCCATGCGCGGCGGGGCGCGGCTCGTCCATTCCGTCGATAGCAGTGCGAAGGCCATTGAACTCACGAACAAGAACGTGGCACTGAATTTTCCCGACGACAACCGCCACGAGGCGTTTTGCGACGATGCTTTCAAGTTCCTTGCCCACAACGAAAACCAATACGACCTGATGGTGCTCGACCCGCCGGCCTTTGCCAAGCACCGCAGTGCGCTCCACAACGCGCTGAAGGGCTACACACGACTGAACGTGAAAGGGCTTGAGAGCATCAAGTCGGGTGGAATTTTGTTCACGTTCAGTTGCAGCCAGATTGTCAGCAAGGACCATTTCCGCAATGCCGTGTTCACGGCGGCGGCTCAGGCCGGGCGTAAGGTGAGAGTCCTGCATCAGTTGCATCAGGCGGCCGACCATCCCGTCAATATCTACCATCCCGAGGGCGAATACCTGAAGGGGTTGGTGCTGTATGTGGAGTAGGTTGGGGTGTTGAATGTTGAATTTTGGGTGTTGAGAGTTGAATTTTGAAGCGAAAATAGGCGATTTTATCGCGAAAAATCGGTTGCTCGACCGAGAGAAGCGGTATCTCGTGGCCCTTTCGGGCGGCGCAGATAGCGTGTGCCTGTTGCGCGTGTTGCAGCGACTGGGCTACACCGTAGAGGCGGCGCATTGCAATTTTCAGTTGCGGGGCGAGGAATCGAATCGCGACGAACGCTTCTGCGCGTCGCTTTGTCGGCAGCAAAATATCCCATTTCATCGGACGCAGTTCGACACGAAAACCTATGCCCGAGAGCATGGCGTCAGCATCGAAATGGCGGCTCGCGAACTGCGGTATCATTACTTTCATGAACTTTTGGAAACGATTGGTTTTCAAGGAGTTTGCGTTGCTCATCATCTTGACGACAATGCCGAGACAATTTTGCTGAATCTGGTTCGCGGAACGGGGCTTCACGGGCTCACGGGCATGTCGCCTCGGCGCGATTTCGTGCTTCGTCCGATGCTCGGCGTGAGTCGCGATGAAATCGTGGATTATTTGCGCCAAATCGGACAGCCGTATGTGACCGACAGCACCAATCTGCAGCCCGACCACGTCCGCAACAAAATCCGCCTTCAGGTGGTTCCGCTGCTGAAGGAAATCAACCCGTCGGTGGTTCGCGAACTCTGCACGATGGCCAGCCATCTTACCGACGCCGAAACCCTTTTGAACCATACGCTCGACCAAACTACGACGGAATTTTCCACGGATTTATCGGAAAAACCGCCGTTTTTGAGGCAAATCGACGTTCCGCAGTTGCTTCGCCAACCCTCGCCGGCCTATGCGCTCTATCATTTGCTGTCGTCTTTCGGTTTCAACCGCTCGCAAATGGGCGAAATCCTCGCCTCGGCGGAAAAAAGCGAGCATTCCGGCCGACAGTGGCATAGTTCCGACCACACGCTGACGCTCGACCGCGACAGCCTCGTTCTCAGCAAAAAATCGACCGAAAACGCCAGCCCAATCGTCGTTTCGGAGGCAGGCGAATACGTCCTCGACGATTTGGGCCGTCTGCGCGTGGAGATTTTCCCGAAAACGGCCGATTTCATCGTTGATAAACGGCCGCAAGTCGCCGTTTTGGATGCCGACAAGGCTTCGCTTCCGCTGACGCTGCGAAAAACACAAACGGGCGACCGCTTCGTGCCGTTCGGCATGAGGGGAAGCAAACTCGTGAGCGACTATCTCACCGACCGAAAGAAGTCGCTGCCCGAAAAGAAAAATCAGTGGGTTTTGACCGATGAATCCGGCCAAATTCTCTGGCTCGCAGGCGAACGCACCGACAATCGTTTCGCCGTTTCGCCACAAACGAAAACAATTCTCCGCCTGACGCTAATCCACCTTTAACACACCATAAAATTAGGAAAAACAATCAAAATAATGTTGTAGTCAATGATGAAACGTTTTATCGCATATATGATTTGGGGAGTTTTAATCTTCTCGTTTCCGTCCTGTAACCGGAATCCCATATATCCTCGGTTGTTGGTCGAAGCCGATAGCCTGCTGATTTGCGGACATGCCGTTATTGCCGACAGTTTGTTGAAAAACTATGACCTCACAGCATCCAATCCGAAATTGTCGTTCCAAATGTTTCGGCAGTTAATCGATTTGGAGCGAAAATTTATCGATGGCAGCATGGAAGCCGACGATTTCTCGATGGCCGACAGCCTTTTCCGCTACTATGAAAGCACGGGGCAGAGGGAAGAACAGACAAAATCCCTGCTCTTCCTCGGTGATATCTATTTCAAAGCAGGAAATGATTATCCGGCAGCCCTGAATTGTTATATGCAAGCCGAAAAACTGGCCGAGAAAATCAGCCACCCGACCTTGTTGGGCTGGGCATACAGAAACCAAGGCGACTTGTATTTCCGTCAGCGGATGTTCGACGAGTGTATCCCATTCTACCGCAAATTCTATGCCACCGCAGTTGCCAGTTGCGACACCCTGCGCATTGCCTACGCAGCCTCGGCCATGGGGCGCGTATGCACCATCAAAAACGAGATAGACAGCACCATCTACTATTACAATCAGTCCATTGAAATGGGAAAAGCGGCAAAGGCCGAAACAGACATCGTACCCATTGCCCAAAGCGCACTGTGCGATATCTACATTCAAATCGAACAATTTGAAAAAGCCCGAGAACTGATGCCCCACGACGACCTCAATGACGAAAACTGGGCATTCTGGAACTACGGACAGCATCATACCGACTCTGCCATCCATTATTTCAAGCAAATGCTGGGAAAGTATAATCGTCATGCAGAGGTGCAAAACCTGCGTTTGCTGGCCCAACTCTATGAAAACAAAGGAGATGCCCGCAAAGCACTCGACTATTACAGGCAACTTAACAATGCCGAAGACTCGCTCCAGGCC